>JAVEYV010000142.1:0-6147 GCA_034003305.1 Spirochaetia bacterium
CTGACTGATAACAGGCTGAGGCTGGTTGAGACAGCGCCACAGGTCTCCGACGCAGGGCACATCCTGATGTTCGATGAGGCAGAGAATCTTCAGGCGAACAGGGTGCCCGACGGCTTTGAACTTTGCTGAAAACGGTTCTAAAAGTTCCTCTCTGCATGCCGAAGTTACAACGTCCTTCATTTCGTCCATAGTATCCCTACTTATTTTGGATTTCACTGTAAACTATGTCGTATATACGGAATATATGCAAGCTCGAATCATGAATTATTCACTTTTACCGACGCTGATTTGCCGGCTGCACGAATAAGCCTGGAAGCGCTTATGCCCTGGGCTTGGGATGAGGCAGGGGCTTGAGCGGAAAGGTTGCTTGGAGCATCGGAAGCCTGCCGTGGATGCCTTCCTGGAGATAGGAGGGCCGAGAGCCCCTTCGATACCTCCTCCGAGAGCGTGGAGCCCGGACTTCGGCCGGCGGCTTCGCGGAGTGTGCTGACATTCGGCCAGGAATGTGTAAGAGCCGCTGACTCGGCTAGGAACAAGACTATTCTTGTAGACTTTAGGTTTTTTGTGCATAAAAGCTGGGACGCCAGGACTTCCCAGTGGAGAGGGAAGTCTTGGCCGCGGATTATTATCAGCTCGGGCCTGAGCTCGGGGAGATTGTCCGCCAGTTTGACAGGATCCCGATAGCGGACCACGCTGTATTTATGAAGCCGGGATCGGTGAGCGACGCTGCGGTAGAAGGCATCGTCCTCGGATAAGATAACCGCAAACATTCTCTATTAGAGCCTCGCTGATGGAATAAAAAGGATACGAAGACTATACTCAAGAAGCGGCGGATTAATACACCGCTCGCCTTCAGGTTAATGGGCTAGGAAAGAATACGATGGACAGAAAAGAACCGCAAGTGCTTACAGAGACTTTGCTGCGATATGATGCGTATAAAACTCTCGAACGGCAGATTCTGGCAGGCGAGTACCCTATCGAGCTGCAGGACGCCGAGCCGGTATTTCTTGCCCTTCTGGCGGCACAACTCTCAAAACGGCTTAAAACCTCTCTGCTCATTGTAACGCCCAGCGATCGGGAAGCCGAGGATTTCAGCCTAGACCTGGAGTTTTTCGGTGCCGACTCCAAGCTTTTGCCCTGGTGGAAAACAGCTGCCTACAGACCTGCGGCGGTTCGATCGAAGGTCTTCGGCGACAGGGCTTCCGTGCTGGCCGGGCTTTGCGGCGGCGAAAAGGGAATCCTGGTGGCAAGCCACCGGGCATTGGTGAATCCTGTTCCGCCCAAAGAGTACTTCGCCCCTAAGCTGCGCCTGCTCAAGCGAGGTTCGACCGCCGATCCCGGTGAAATTGCAGATCTCCTGGCCGGCTATGGATACCTCAGGGTGCCCCGGATAGCGCTGCCCGGCGAGTTTGCCCAACGGGGAGAAGTCATCGATCTTTTTATGCCCGGGGATCAGCAGGCGATCCGCATTCATCTTGATTATGATAAAATCGCCCGTATCACCGGCTTTGATGCCGAAACCCAGTCGGGGGGCAAGGAGCGGGGTGAATGTCTTATACGGCCGCTTAAGGAAATAATCTGGGATCCTTCCATGGCTGCTGCCCTAACGGTGAAAGCCGAAACGCTTCCCGGCTGCGCAGGCCGGCTGGAACGGCTTGGCCAGGCTCTCGCCAACGAAGGGGAATATCAGGGCGAAGAGGCATGGTACGGACTGGCCTTTGACCGCATCCATTCCATTCTCGAATACCTGGATGAATCGGCGATTATCCTTGCGGTCAATCGAGAGAGACTGGACGCCCAGGATGAATCCCTGCGCAAGGAATTCGCCGGAATGTACCGACCGGCGCTGAGAGAGTTCCCGGTTCCTCCCCCTGAACGATGCTACCTCTCCTTTGCCTCGCTGCGGGAAAACGCCTCCAGGCTTGTCAGCAGTTTCGCCCTTAAAGACAGCCTCCACGCTCAACGGCTGCATATGGGTTCGGAACCGCCCCGCTCGTTTTTCGGCAATCTCAGGTATTTCAAGGAAGACCTGGCCAATTTTCAAGCCCTGGGTATAAGAACTTGTATTGTCGCTTCCTCGGAGGTGCAGTCCGAGCGGATAAAAAGCCTTCTGCCCGAATCCAATGTGGAGTTCTTCACCGGAGATCTTTCCGCCGGATTCTCCATACCTGGAATAAAACTCAGGATTGTCCAGGAAGGGGAGATATTCGGGCGGCGGAAACGAGTTCCCAAGAGTCTGGGCCAGGCGCGCAGCTCGGTCATCGACAGCTTTGTGGAGCTTTCACCCGGCGATTACGTGGTGCACATAAATTACGGCATAGGCCGTTTTTCCAGCATTGAGCGTATGAGGGTTCTCGGCAATGAGCGGGACTACATAAAAATCGAGTACGCCGACGATGAGACTGTCTTTGTTCCCATAGAACAGGCAAACCTTGTTCAGCGGTACATCGGCAACGAGGGCGAATCACCAAGGCTGGACAAACTGGGATCCAAGTCCTGGGAAGGCCGGAAATCCAAGGTAAGAAAGTCGGTCGAAGCCCTTGCCGAAAGGCTTATCCGCATCTATGCCAGGCGGAAGACGGCCAAAGGTTTTGCCTTTCCTCCCGATGGAGAATGGCAGGCCGAGTTTGAGGCCTCCTTTCCCCATCAGGAAACCCTGGATCAGCTTCGCTGTGTGGATGAGATTAAGCAGGACATGGAGCAGCCGAGGCCCATGGACAGGCTTATCTGCGGCGACGTGGGCTACGGCAAGACCGAGGTGGCTCTGCGCGCCTGTTTCAAGGCGATGGCCTCGGGCAAGCAGGTCGCCTTTCTGGCCCCCACCACGATCTTGGCCGAACAACACTTCGAGACCTTCGAAGAGAGACTGAGGGATTATCCTGTTAAGACAGCAATGCTCTCGCGGCTTGTGATGAAAAAAAAGCAGCGCCAGATATTGAGCGATCTTGCCGCGGGAAGCGTCGACATGGTGATAGGCACCCATAGAATCCTGCAGAAGGATGTACGCTTTAAAGATCTGGGCCTTCTGGTGATCGACGAGGAACAGCGCTTCGGGGTCAAGGACAAGGAAAGGCTCAAGGAAATGAAGGCAGGAATCGACTGCCTGACCCTTACCGCGACCCCGATACCTCGAACACTCCATATGTCCATGCTCAAGATTCGGGACATGTCCATCCTCCAGACTCCACCGGAGCAGCGGCAGCCCATCCAGACCTACGTGGAGGAATTCAACCCCGAAGTCATAGCCCGGGCTATCCGCAGCGAACTGGAACGGGGCGGGCAGATCTTCTACCTCCACAACAGGATCGAAAGCTTGCCCGAAGTGGAAAGCTTTCTGCGAACACTGGTCCCCGAGGCGCTTACCGAGACTGCCCACGGGCAGATGAATCCCGGTGAGCTTGAGGATATTATGCACCGTTTTATCCACGGGGCATTCCATGTCCTGGTATCCACCACGATCATCGAGAACGGAATCGATATTCCCAACGTGAATACCATTATTATTGACCGGGCGGATTTTTACGGTATCTCCCAACTCTACCAGCTTCGCGGCAGGGTGGGGCGCTCGGATCGGCAGGCCTATGCCTATCTTCTGTACCCCGATCGTCGGGCCTTGAGCGAAATTGCCATGAAGCGGCTCCAGATCATCTCCGATTTCACCGAACTGGGCTCGGGATTTAAAATCGCCATGAAAGACCTGGAGGTCAGGGGGGCTGGCAATCTGTTAGGCAGGGAACAGTCTGGAGATATCTACGCGGTTGGCTTCGATCTCTACCTGAAACTTCTTGACGACGCGGTAAACGCCCTGTCGGGAATGGATATGCAGGAGGAAGAGCCCTATCTGGAGCTGGAGTACACCGGCTATATCCCCGACGACTACATCTCCATGCCCATGATAAAGATGGAGGTATACAAAAAAATCGCTTCGATATACCGCCAGGAAGAGTTGGACGGGCTCCAGGTAGAGTTGGAAGGCCGCTTTGGACCGCTTCCCGACGAACTGCTCTCGCTCCTCTCCCTGGCCGAGATAAGAATTCTCTGCAGAAGATTGTCAGTTTCCACACTCAAGGAGAGGGCGGGCACGGTTACCGTGGAGTTTTCCAAAGTATCGAAGATATCGGTGGAACGGCTTTTACGACTCATCAGGGAATCCCATGGAATGGTACGGCTTGACCCCAAAAAAGCGAACGCGATTATCCTGCATACAAAGGCCATAGGCCTGAGGGAGAAAAGCGAATTCATCCGGGAGCGCCTTGCCTCTTTAGCCTGACAGTACCCCGACATCATGAACAGTCTCGTGTCGAGCCTCGTTACCAGGTTCGGCACGAGACTGCATTCCTTATCTGCTGTTCGGCGGGCGCAGTCCCGCCTTTTTCCCGACAAGGAAGATAGCCGGCACCTTTCCTGGTCCGACATAGCGCGAGAGCCTCCACTCCGCCGCCGGGGCGCTGATGATGCGCTCTTGCGCTCCGCAGAGATCCGACGCGACGCAGAGCCATATACTGTCGGGCAGAAGCGCCACCAGATCTTCCACAAGAGCCTTGTTTCTATAGGGCGTTTCTATAAATACCCGGGTTATCCCATCCCTGAGCGCATCCGAGGATAGGCGGGCGATACATGCTTTGCGCTCGCCTCCGTTCTGAGGCAGGTAGCCTAAAAAAGAAAAGCGCTGGGCATCCAGTCCTGAAGCAGAGAGCCCTAGAAAAATCGACGAAGGCCCAGATACAGGGATGATCTGCGCCCCGCTTTTTCTGGCGCAGGCAACAAGGGCGGCGCCAGGGTCGGCTATGCAGGGCATGCCTGCTTCGGATAAGAATCCGCAGTCCAAACCCTGTTCCAGGTCTTCCAGCAAGGAAGGCAGTTCAGACTCCCTTGAGTGTTCGTCCAGGATGCGAATCCTGAGCCTTTTCATGGATTCTGAATCCTTGAACCGGGACAGCAGGCGGAGGGCGCTGCGCTCCGATTCGACGATAAAGGAATCCAGGGATGCGTAAAGCCCCAAGGCCCTGGCCGGAAGATGGAGCGCAAGCGCTTCAGGGCTCCAGGCCTCGGGAGAATAAGGAATCAGGGGGGCGGGCAGGAGGAAAAGCCTGCCGCTCAAAGGAAGAGTCTCCCGAATACATCCTCCAGAAGGGCTGTAAAAGGTCTGGAATCGTAAAGCTCCATGTCTTCGAAGGCCTTTTTATACTCGGCGACAAAGCCGCGGATCTCTCTTCGCGGGGTAGAGGTCTTTTTTCCGGAGATGGACATCTCCTTGTCCTTAAGCCTAAAAGCCTTGTCGCCGGAAAAAACCAGCCTAAAATCCTCCACCTTGTCCCTGGAAATATTGGCCATGCAGACAAACATCGCCGAATCCGAGGATGGGTAGAGTGAATTTCCCAGCTTTCGATAGTATATAAAATCATAACTATAGAGAGGGATTCTGATGCGGCTCAGTATGCTGGCGTTGGGAATTAGGGGTCGGCTATCTTCTCCGCAAAGGTGACCGACGCTCGCCCAGCGGGTACCCGAAGGGGAACGAAATTCCACCTGGGCTTCCATACAGGAAAGAAAGGGCCAGAGATCGAGAAAGCGGCTTCTGCAGCAGAGATTGCCGCCGATGGTTGCGATATTGCGCAAACCGCGGTTTCCGATGTTCCGTATCGCCTCGGCGAGAGGTTCGGGCAGGCTGGCCGGCGCAAGACTCAGAATGCCGGTAAAGGTCGTGCAGGCTCCCATCTCGAGAAACTGCTCGGTCCGTATGGTTTTACGCAGTTCTTGAACCTTGGCGATCGAAGCCACCTGCTCGGGAAGCTGTATCGTCCTGGAAGGCTGGGATCCAACTATGGTGGTACCGCCCGCCATGAGGAGAATTTCGGGGTTTTTTCGAAGGAGTTCGAGTATTTCATCAACATCGTGAGGAAAGAATACTTCGCTAAGCTTCACGGTTGAATTTCCTCTTGTTTCGAAGCTCCGCTGCATGTTTTACGGCCTGGATAAGGCCAACAGGATCGTTACAGGGACAGGTTATCATATCCAGGGACTCCAGGATATCTTCTTCGCTGGGAAGCGGAATCCGGGATAGCAGGTCATAGATTGTCATGAGCTTTGCGTTACGGCAAAAGGGGCAGGGCTGAGTCTGGGTGATTTGAAAAGCCTTTTCAATAT
>JAVEYV010000143.1:0-6131 GCA_034003305.1 Spirochaetia bacterium
CCCTGCGGCGGCGAAGTGAAGATGAAAACCGTTTTCGAGAACGGTAAGGTTAAAAATTCGGCTGAATGCGAAAATTGCAAGCGAGTTGAGCGCAAGCCCAGCGATTTCAATTGAAAACGCCTCTTAGGCTTCCGGACTTTGTTTCGGAAGCCTAAACCTTCCTCTGTTCTTCCAGCGAATCTTCAATAATTTTCCGAGCTTTCTCTAAGGTTTCAAGGGCTTCTTTCTTTGAATGCGGAGCCGGCAGCAGCGCCAAGTAGCTGGCAGTAAAGGGAATGTTTCGGAATTTGAATAGAAAATCCCTGATATTAGCTATCTTCCAACCGCCCTCCATCGCAGCGACTAGGATGGGGACAGGCTCAACTTCCAGGATTTTTCTATATCCAGCAGAATGAAAGCGGCCCAGCGCTCCTGTTCTCGAGCGGGTTCCCTCGGGAAAAATCACCGGAATGCTGCCCTCTCTGCGGCAACGCTTAGCCATTCTGGTGACCTTGCGCATTGCTTCCAAGGCATCGCCCTTGCGCCGTACGAGGCTGTGGCCCGATACGCGTAAAATTAGGGATATAAGGGGTATACCGTACCCTAGTTCCTGTTTTGCCACGAACCTGGCCTTCGCCCAGGAAGGAAGAGTCCTCATGATGACAACGATATCCAAGAGGCTCTGGTGGTTGGAAACCACGATAAATCGCCGAGGCAGGGCTTCGTTCAGCCGATTTTCAACCTTCAGCCTGAACCCTCCGTAGAAGCTCAGGGTGGCGAAAATGCTCTGTATAGACTTATCCTCATAATATTGGGCGACCCTCATAGCCTTGCGCCAGGGGAGCACCGCTATAGCCACCAAAAGGATTATTTCCCAAAAGGCAAAAGCCGTCAGCAGGATTAAAATTATAACTATAGTCACGGCTGTTCTCTCTAAGTAAGGGCTAATTCGTTATCCTATTTAATCAGATACGGGGGTTGGAGTCAATTGTAGTCTTGACATTCACCGTCCCTCTCTGTTAGCTTTCCTCGTCGAATTGTAAGACTGTTCCGGTTCTTCATGAATCGACTATCAATCCGGGAGGATTCCCTTTGAGCACAAAGAATCTATCAGCCGAGAAAAGAATGCGGCAGGATGAGAAACGCCGCATTAGAAACAAGGGCGTAAAGTCTGCCATACGGTCAGCGGCCAAGAAGGTCCTCGCTGCCTCCGAGAAAAAGGATGCCCAGGCGGCCAAAGAAGCGCTTCTCGATATGATTAAGCGTATCGACACAGCGGCCCGAAAAGGCATTGTCAAGAAAAACACCGCAGCCCGCAAGAAGTCTCGCATGCAGAGACTCGTCAACAGGCTGGAAGCTTAAGACCAGGACTCCGGCATCTGCTCCGCAGAGTCTCGACGCTGTCGTAGATTGATATCAGCCGGCGTCAAGCATCGCTGAAAAAAAAGATACTATTAGGAGAAGCTATATGGCAGAGAAGCTTACGAAGGCCGAATTGATCGATGCGCTGTATGGAAAGCTCTCCCCTTCGAGCAAGACAACCAGGAAGGAAATTCACGAGCTGATCGACGGGCTTTTTTCCGAGATTAAGACCGCGATTCTCAACGGTAAAACCGTGGAACTCCGTGGATTCGGCACCTTCGAGGTCAAGCTGAGAAAGGGAAGAACGAGGGCAAGAAATCCCAAGACAGGCGAGATAGTATCGGTTCAGGATCACGGTGTCGCCGGTTTCCGCCCGGGCAGAGAACTCAAGAAGTCAGCCTGGGATATGGAAGCCTCACTCATCACAAAGACATTCAAGAAATCCTAACATCGAACTCGAGTGCGGGAGCCTGGAAGCTAAAACTCCTTGTGGCTCCCGCAATTTTCCCGCAGGTCGGAAAAACCAATAAAAATTTTAATTTTTATTAAAAGTCCACAGATTTTTGAAATTGGCTCGATTGACTTAAGCAACTCCTTATGAGAGTATCGGTTCCGTGCCAAGACGATCAAAGCTAAAACCCCTTATCCATTCGATCGAGTTGAGCCCCCACGTCGCCATGTCCGGTGAACTCGATACCGAGGGCAGTTTACTCATAAAGGGGAAATTTACAGGGGTAGTGCGCAGCGTTTCCCACATATCGATCGATAAAAGCGCCTGGGTAGAATCCTGCTCTCTCTCCGCCGAATCGGTTTCGGTGTCAGGCCGATTCTCAGGTTCTATTAAGGTAAGCGGTTGTGCGAATTTTCAGGACAGGGCAAGAATAAGCGCCTCGGTGGAATGCGCATCCCTCAAAATTTCTTCATCCTGCCGCTTCGAAGGCACGATAGCTATGCCTGATCTCGCTCTGCGCGATCTGCGGCTGAATAAACCCTCCCTGACTGCCGATAGATCAAGCGGCAATTGACAGATCGTCCTGGCGGCACTATAGTTAGCTATACGGCCCGAGGGCTGGCTAGCCGTAATAGATTGTATTGTGCGGGCGCCCTCTGCGGTGCCGGTCTTTTCGAAGTCGAAATTCGCCGTATGAATGAATCAACAGACAACACCTGAAACGATAGATAAAAGGGCGAAAATTTAAACGCCCGGATTCCGTATCAAGACGGAGCATTGGATGGCATTAATCCGAAAATCAAAGCGCGAAGAACCCAGCAAGAAGGACCGTATGGAAGAATCATCTACAGAATCCTCAGCCCAGAGGTCAACCCAAGAGATTGCTTTTCTCGAAGGGCTGGAAGGCAGCATCCCGAAGCCTAAAACAAACCAGCGATCCCAGATTGAATCGCAGGAGAAGCAAAGAAATACAAGTTCCTCCAGGGACGCTCCTTCAGGCAGCCCTCAGGGAACGAGATCCGTAAAACGCATCAAGCTAAAAAAACGCTCAGGCCGGCAAGAGTCTTCGAGAGCGGAAGAAGAAGGACAGCCGACACTCCCGGACACAGAAGCCTATCCAGGAACAAAAACGGTCGAAGCAGATCAGGAACAGGGCACTAGCCCCCAGCGAGGGGCCATCGATGTCCTCGCCGCCGCAGCGCTGGAGCGGGAGGTGCGAAACGGTCTTGTGCGCCGCCAGGAGTCCTACGATAAGTCCAGCTCCGAACGGAACCACGAGAACGTAAAGCAGGAGTCAGGCGATTCCCGGGCCAGGCTCCTCATCAACGATCTGTCCAAGATGGGCATCAAGGAACTCAGGGAGCTGGGGGAAAAATACGGGATAAACCACGAAGAGCTGATAGCCCTGCGCAAACAGGAACTCATCTTCTATACCCTGAAATCCCACACCGAAAAGGGCGGCATTATTTACGCCTACGGCTCGCTGGAAATCCTGCCCGACGGCTACGGCTTTCTTCGCTCCCCTCAGAACTCTTAC
The DNA here is from genome assembly GCA_034003305.1 of Spirochaetia bacterium. GTDB lineage: Bacteria > Spirochaetota > Spirochaetia > Treponematales > Rectinemataceae > UBA2256. The sequence continues at coordinate 3,330 of JAVEYV010000143.1, forward strand.
CTCTCGGGTACCGACGATATCTATATCTCCCCCTCCCAGATCCGGCTCTTCAACCTCAAAACCGGCGACACGGTCTACGGGCAGATCCGGAGCCCCAAGGAGGGCGAACGCTTTTTCGCCATGCTGCGCATCGAACTGGTCAACTACGACGAGCCCGCCGTGGCTCAGAACCGCATACCCTTCGAGAACCTCACTCCTCTGTACCCCGATCAAAAATTGGACCTCGAAACTAGCACAGAGGAACTCTCCACCAGAATCATCAATCTCTTCTGCCCCATCGGCAAGGGTCAGCGGGCCCTCATCGTCTCCCCCCCTAAGACGGGCAAGACGATCCTCCTGCAGAAGATCGCCAACGCGATAACCACGAATCACCCCGAAGTCTACCTCATCGTCCTTCTCATCGACGAACGCCCCGAGGAAGTCACCGACATGGAACGCTCGGTCCAGGCGGAGGTTATCTCCTCCACCTTCGACGAGCAGGCCACCAGGCACGTGCAGGTAGCGGAAATGGTGCTGGAAAAGGCCAAGCGCCTGGTCGAGCACGGCCGGGACGTGGTCATCCTCCTGGACTCCATCACCAGGCTGGCCAGGGCCTACAACCAGACCGTGCCCACCTCGGGCAAGATCCTCTCCGGCGGCGTGGATTCCAATGCCCTCCACAAGCCCAAACGATTCTTCGGCGCGGCGCGCAACATCGAACAGGGGGGCAGCCTCACCATTATCGCCACCGCCCTCATCGACACGGGCTCCAGGATGGACGAGGTTATTTTCGAAGAGTTCAAGGGCACGGGCAACATGGAGATCAACCTGGACCGGCGCCTTTCGGACAAGCGCCTCTTCCCGGCCATAAACATCAAGAAATCGGGCACCAGAAAGGAGGAAATCCTCCTCACCGACGAAGAGCTCCAGAAAATCTGGGTGCTTCGCAGGGTTATCAATCCCATGGACGACTCGGACATTATCGAGCTCTTGATAGACCGCATGGGCAAGACCAAGAACAACGAGGCATTCCTCAAATCCATGAGCGGACCGGCCTACTCCGGATCCGACTGACAGGATTGCATCCAGCCAGTCCTGGCATTCTTTATTGTCAAGGTGGATAGACGCAGTCAAAAAATTGTTGTATATTCACTGAGCTTATAAAGAAACCGTCATTTGGCCGGTTTTCAGGCATTGTTCCTAGTACGACGCAGTGGAGGAAGATTATGAAACAGGGAATACATCCCAAATACGAGAACTCGACCATCACCTGCGCCTGCGGCAATGTCATCGAGACCCGTTCGACGGTAAAGAATTTACAGGTTGAAATTTGTTCGGCCTGCCACCCCTTCTTTACCGGCAAGCAGAAGCTCGTAGACACCGCTGGACGCATTGAGCGCTTTAACCGCAAGTACGGTATCAAGTCAACGGAAGCAAAATAAGTCCGATACTTGGCTCAACAGAAAAACGCGCTCTTTATGAGCGCGTTTTTTATTGTCCCGCGATTTTTTTTTAAGTTCTCGGAGTCTGGCCTAAACAACATGGCAACCGATGAAACAATAAAATACTTCTAAAACAAATCGCCCTTTTCGGTAAATTTGATATTCTCGGCCGCACCTTGCACCTTGATATATGGATGCCCCTCGACTTCCCCCAAGAGGCTTTCTGAAACCAGTATTTCCCCCAGACTCAATGTGTTCCGAATTCTGACCATCCTTACCTTGCTCATATCTTCCAGGCCGGCCACCTTTATGCACGCCTGCATGACCAATCGATCATTGGCCAGGGTCATGGGGATTTTAACCGCTCCTGTGAGGGTCGCGGTAAGGGTGTTGGGATAAGTCTGCTCAAAATCGAATTTATCCCTGGCACTCTGCGATATGAAATCAGCCATGCCAAGTCCGTTGCCATTGCCTTTGGACTTTTCGCTAATATCAAGAATACCTATCCTATTAATCCTGGGCCCACCTGAAATACAGGGCGAGTGGTAACGGCCGACAATATTGGTATCGAAGCCTGAACCGGAAATATCCTTTCCTATTTCGTCGATTATCAACACATCCAGAGTATCGAAATAGAGGCGGGAGCAGAGCTTTCTGGCTTCCTCCAGCAATCCGGGTTCTTTTTCGCTGATTTCATCGCCTCTCATGCAGCTGATCTCGGCGGTCTCGTGATAGGCATTCTCAATAATGCCTACACCGCAGAGAATAGTAGCCTTCGCAATAGTCGTTCGACCGATGTCGGGAATATGGGCGGCCATTTTCTCGAATCCCAGGCGGTGACAGAAATCAGCCCCTACCTGCTTGCCCAAACCTATGGTGATCATCTTCATCAGCCCGCTTTCGTAAGGGCCGCGGAAGCAGACATGGGGCTTAATTCTATTGACGACCACTATGCCATCTGCCGATGCGGCGTTGGCGTCCAGGTACACGGGAAGCCCGAGAGGCGATACCCCCAGTTGCACAGCTTCCATGGTCGCCCGGATTTCGGCACCCATTTTTTCCGCACTGATTCCCAGGCCTTCTAGCATTGCTTTTTGCCCCTCGGCTGTCGCGCCGGCGTGACTCCCCATGGCCGGTACAATAAAAGGCCTTGCCTTCCGCGCTTTCAGTTCATCGACAATAGTCCGTACTATTGCGCCCAGATTGCTGATACCCCGGGAACCTACGGCGATCGCGATTTCCGAACCGGGTTTTACCGTACTGAAATACTCCCCGACCCGGAGTTTTGCTTTTAGAACGGCTTCAATTTCATCGAGACGCGGACGAGGGAATTCCTGGGCGACAACCGCCATCTTAGGCAGAGGAACTCCTTCCAGCAGAC
>JAVEYV010000144.1:0-6077 GCA_034003305.1 Spirochaetia bacterium
TAATTTTGAATCCCACAGCCTATGTCTTGGCGTCTTGTTAGATGTGAACGCGGAATTATCCCGGACGCTGCGCACGCTCCTTGTAATAATCATTGCAGGGCTGTTTTCAATTTTCGGCACAGAGCCCGGCTTGGCTCAGACTTCCGGCGAACCATTGTTCAGCCTCGATGCGGCGGTACAAAAATCAGAACTTGAAATAAAGCTTGCAGCAGGGCTTGCGGCCGACTGTCATCTGGAAAGCGCCCTTCGAGCCGAAGGACGGGAGCCCGTGTTCCGACTGCCGTTCTGCAGGCTAAAAGGCGGGAATTTCGATTTTTTTATCGGCAGAGCCAGCCTCGGACAGGCTCAGGCATTGCGCAAAAGCCCCACTGCCCAGGTATCCATTAACCCTGGATCCCCCTGGTCGGCGGAGGCCGAATCTAAGAGCGCGGGCTTCCTTGCGGGCTTTCGATGGGGCGGGTTTTCCTGCTTTGCCCTTTGCGACAGCGGCTCGATTATCGACCTGGGAAACGTGGGCCCGGATTTCAGGCTTCCTGTACTCTCGTTCAAGGCGGCGGCGGCAGAGGCTGTAGTACAGCGAGGCAATTTTTCCTTGGCTCTTGGAAGCTGCGCGGCGCATAGCAAGGAGCGGGAATCTCCAGAGGGGTGGCAAAGCGGTGAAGGCTTTGAGCCAGAGTATCAGGCACTCAGCATCGCCGCATCCGCGGCGCTGACCAGGAATGGTATCGGCCTGAACCTGTGGTCGGGGCTTTGCCTGGGCTCGCTGATTCCGCCCGGACTGGCCGGAGTCCTTGAACTTCGGCTGGGCGGAAACCGCTCCGGCGGCACAAGGCCCAACCTCGGCCTGCATTTCAAAGCCTATGCCTGCGGTGAATCGTATCGAAACCACCTGCTGGAAAAACCTTCTCTGGACTGCGCGCTTGCCGGCGAAATTACTTTCAGCTTCCGTCGTTTCAGCATTCGGGCAAGCCTGCTTTCCTCATCGCCCTTGGAGGACAAAGACCTCTTTGGTGCGCGGATCATTGCAGAACAGGGACTTTCTGCCCTGCTGTGGCGGTGGAGGACTCAAGACTTGGCTGGCCGAGCCGGGCTGACCTGGGGACCTTGGGACGTATCGGTCCGGGCCAAGGCAGACAGGGGAGGCTTGGCTTCCTTCGATCTCGGGCTCGGCTATGCAGGGGAGGGTAAGGGGAGCAATAGTCTAAGACTGAAAGCTGCTGCCCATCTCTATCTTGTCCGCGAATCTTCCGAACAGGGCGAGGAAGCGGATTCTGATCTCTTTGCTGATGAAGCGGATGAGGATTGGACCTGGGGGGACTCGAATGGATCAGCTGGATTCTCAGGCGCTTTGGGCGCGCTTTCCTTCCATCGAGTAAAGCTTGAAACCGGCCTTGCCTGGGGAGCTTCGGCCGCAGGCGGCAGCGCTGCCCTTGCCCTCGCTGTATCCAACGACGACACGGGGCTGAGACCCAGGGTCTACGGCGAAATAACCCAGCGCTTCTGTCTCGGCGCCCGGTGCTCTCTCCAGCTGTCATTGGCCAGCCCTTCGGGCGGCTATGCTCTGGACTGCCTGCCCGAGACTATTCCGACGCTGGGATTAGGGCTGCAGCTGAGGGAAGGGGCCAAAGCGGCCAGTATTAAAAGGAAACAGTGACAAAAATGATGTCTTTGAGGCCCTCGCTTTGCGAAAACAAGAAAAAATGCTATTGTTAAAATAGAATATTAGAGCGAGGTAATGCCATGCGTCGTGCCCTGATCGTCGTAGACCTGCAGAACGACTTCTGTCCGGGAGGGGCCCTGGCCGTGCCCGGCGGCGACGAGGTGGTGGATCCAGCCAATGAACTGTTGGCCGAAATCCCCCTTTCTGTACTCACCCAGGACTGGCATCCTGAAGGGCATGTGTCCTTCGCATCCAGCTACGAGCGCCAGCCCTTCGAAGTGGACGACAGCGTCGATCCGCCCCGGGTGCTCTGGCCGGATCATTGCGTGGCGGGCAGCAAAGGCGCCGATTTTCATCCTGCTTTGAGAAGCGAGCGCGCAAAACTGATCATCCGCAAAGGCTTCAGCCTCAATCTGGACAGCTACTCGGCCTTTTTCGAGAACGACGGGCTAACCCCCACGGGTTTGGCGGGCTGGCTTTCCACCCTGGGCGTGGGCTCGGTGGTGGTTATGGGCTTGGCCACCGATTATTGCGTAAAGGCGACAGCCCTGGATGCCCGGAAGCTCGGCCTGGAAGTGAGCATCGTCGCCGACGCTGTGCGGGCGGTAAACGCCCAGAGCGGTGACGGGGAAGCGGCCCAGAAAACGATGGAAGCTGCGGGCTGCAAAATTTTAAAGCTGAAAGAGATACTCGCATGAATAAAATAATCAACAATGCACTGTTTACCGACTTTTACGAACTCACCATGGCCCAGGGCTACTGGAAACGGGGCGTAAACGACAATACTGTGGTCTTCGACTACTTTTTCCGCCGGCAGCCCTTCGGCGGCGGCTATGCTGTCTTCGCCGGCCTGGGCACCCTGCTGGACGCCCTGACCCGATTCCACTTCTGTGCCGACGACCTGGAATACCTGGACAGCCTTAAGCTCTTCGATAAGGGCTTTCTGGATTATCTGGAATCCTTCAGGTTCAAAGGTAACATACTGTCAGCCAGGGAGGGGGAGATAGTCTTTCCCCAGGAGCCCCTTTTAAGGGTGGAAGCCGATCTGGTGCAGGCTCAGATAGTGGAAGGCCTGGTGCTCAACACGCTCAACTTCCAGAGCCTTATTGCCACCAAGTCGGCCAGGGTGTGGCTGGCCTCGAATAAGGGCAAGATCATGGAGTTCGGTCTCCGGCGCGCCCAGGGCGCCGACGGCGCCATGTCGGCCTCCAGGGCGGCTTTTATCGGCGGGGCATTCGGCACCTCAAACAGCCTTGCGGGCAAGGCTTTCGGCATACCCGTGTTGGGCACCATGGCCCATTCCTGGGTGATGTCATTCCCCACCGAACTCGAATCCTTCAAGGCCTATGCGGATATCTATCCCAGCGGCGCGGTCTTCCTTATCGATACCTACAACACCCTGGAATCGGGGATCAACAACGCCATCAAGGTGGGCAGGGAGCTAGCCAAGAAGGGACACAGCTTCGGCGTTCGCCTGGACTCGGGCGACATGGACTATCTGGCCCGCAAGGTGCGCGAAAAGCTGGACGAGGCGGGTTTTCCCAAGGCGACAATCGTCGTGTCCAACGAATTGGACGAGACGATCATCGAGCATCTGGTATCCGCCAACGCGTCCATCGATACCTGGGGCGTAGGCACCAAGCTGGTCACCGGCGGGGAAGAGTCGGCCTTTACCGGAGTCTATAAACTGGCCGCCATGACGGGCGATGGAATCGAAAAAGCGGTTATGAAGGTTTCGGACAACCCCGAAAAGTCCACAAACCCGGGACGAAAGCGGGTATACAGGCTTTTCGACGGGGCATCCATGGCCAGGCTGGACATAATGACCCTGGAGGACGAAGTCCCCCAGGCAGGAGAGGAACTGATAGCCCACCACCCTGCGGGAGATTACCGCCGCCTGACCATAAAGCCCGCCACGGTGGAACCCCTGTTGCGGGAAGTGATGAAGGCCGGGGAGAAGGTAAAAGGATTGCCGAACCTGATCGAAAGCCAGCATTATATGGCAAGCCGCCTGGAAAACTTCGACGGAACCTACCTGCGGCTCCTCAACCCCCATATCTACAAGGTTTCGGTTACCGAGAAACTCAAGGATCTCAAGCTAGGGCTGATCAAGAAGTATCTGCGCTCACATTGACACGCGGCGCCGGTGTATAGGCTGTTCGTGGTCGCGCCGGCGAGGGCAACGGTTCTACCATTGCGCCGCCACAGCCGTTGCTCCCGCGTAATCAGTACGCCGGCGCTGATTCACTGCTAAAAAGATCTTATTTTCGCCGCTCCAGGGTTTTGATGAAAGGCTTCGCACCTGCTCCTGCCTTGCGCTCCAGGCCTTCGATGAGGGCCTCGGGGCTCTCGCCCACACAGAGGTCTTCCAGGATTTCGGCGTTGACAAAGCCTTCGTCCCGCATGGTTTGGAGGAAACTTAAAAGCTTGTCGTAGAATCCGCAGCAGTTGAGCAAGCCCACAGGCTTGTTATGGTAGCCGATGTAGCGCCAGGTCCAGACTTCGAATAGCTCTTCCATGGTGCCGATACCCCCGGGCAGGGCGATAAAGGCATCGGATTTTTCCTGCATGAGGGCCTTGCGCTGGTGCATATCATCCACAACCAGCAGTTCTGAAAGCTCCAGGTGATCCACCATGCCGTTGAGCTTCTTGGGGATGATGCCCAGGACCTTGCCGTCGGCCTTCATGGCAGCCTCTGCCATAATGCCCATGGTGCCCACGTTGCCGCCCCCGTAGACCAGGGTATAGCCTTTTTCCGCCAGAAACCTGCCCATGGCGGCGGCAGCCTGGCCGTAGGTGGAGGAAGAGCCTTCGGAGGAGCCGCAGAAGACGCAGATGGACCGGATCACAGAAACCTTCCTTCGGGGTTGCGCCTGCCCGCGGCGGCGCCTGGCTCAAGGCTGCCGCTGCGGCCGAGCCTGCCTGAGGCTGTTTCCACCAGGGTAGCCATGAGCTCACCGTAGCTTAGGCCGTGCAGGCTCCAGGCTGCCTCGGGCAGGAAACTGTGAGGTCCCAGGCCCGGCATTACGTTGATCTCCAGCACATAGGCAGTTGAAGCGTCGGACCTGATGTCCACCCGGGAGTAGTCGCTGGCCCCTACGGCCTTAAAGCAATTCCAGGCCAGGGCGCTCAGCTCTCTGGCGAGTTTTTCGTCCTTTACCGTCATAACCTTTTCAAGATCTTTTACCGCCGTGTCGTGGCTCAAGATGGGCACTGCCACGTCCATCGACGCGTAATCGATTTCCACCGGAGTGAAGAAGGGCTTATCGGCTTCAATGACACCCACGCTGAACTCCCGCATGCCCTCGCCGCCGATGTATTTTTCCACTAAGGCGGATTGATTGAATTCCTTCTGGATCTTGGCAACCTCGCGGGCCAGCCCGGCGCTGTCGTGGACTATGGAATTATCGCCGATGCCCAGATGACCCCCTTCGAGGCTGGGCTTTACCATGAGAGGAAAGCCGATAAGCTCGGCCTGGGCGAAGACTGACGCTTCCGAATCGCCGGAGGAAGCCAGAAAGTCATCGGGAGTGGGTACCCCTGCCTGCCTGAGGGCGCGTTTGGTCCCTGCCTTGTCCAAACCCAGCTTGACCACCTCTGCCCTGGAGCCCAGATGATTGAAGCCCCAGCCGTCCAGGAGCCCGGGTAGAAAGCTGTGCTTGGATTTTTCGTCCAGATACTCGGCGATGTTGAAGACAAAGACCTTTTCCTTGGATCCGAGCCCGTCCAGAAACAGCTTGAGCTCGGAGGGATCCTTCGTCTCGATGGACGAAAGCTTCCAGCGGGCCGAAAGCTCCTTTTCTATGCGCCCGTAGGTCTCGGGGCTTCGCCAGGGTTTATCGGTAAATGACTTGATAAGGGCTATATGCATGGGGCAACTCCTAGTCTTTATAGTATACAAAGGAGGGAAGGGGGGACAACCGCTTAAGGAATACTACAATCTTTTACGCACAGCAAATTCTCAAACGCTGTGGATTCCACTATACTGCAGCCCATGGAAGCCCTGCTTTTCATCGGTCTGCTTGTGGCCTGCGCCCTTTTGGGGCTGCCTATGCTCTACGCCGTGCTGGCGGGGCTGGTCATGTTCTTCTTTTTCGGGTTGAGGCGGGGAATAAACGCGGCCAAGCTCGTCCGCGTGATGCTTCCAGGGTTTAGACGGTCCCTGATTGTTGTCGGCGTGATCCTTATGGTAGGCGTGATGAGCGCTGCCTGGCGGGCATCGGGCCTTATGACTCTTCTGGTGGTAGGCGGGCTTTCCCTTATCTATGCGCCGCTCTTTTTGCTTTTTACCTTTTTTTTGAGCGCAGGCTTTGCCTTTATCATAGGCTCTTCGCTGGGGGCGGCCAGCGTGATGGGCATTCTACTATATACCCTGGGGAGCGCCGGACAGGTGGCCTTGCTGCCCATGACAGGCGCC
>JAVEYV010000145.1:0-6060 GCA_034003305.1 Spirochaetia bacterium
GCGAAGGCCGCCTCCTCCATAGACCGCTAAAGGTTCTGGCTGGAGAGCTCCCTTTTCCGGTCAGGCCCCCTGAGAACTGCGACTTTTCGGGCGAGTATGCCGGCGAACAGGCCTGCCAGCACATCCCCCGAGCCGGCCACCCCAAGCTCCGGCGTCATGCCTTCCCAGACATAGCGGTCTGCAGAACCTCGTATCCAGGTTATGTGACTCTTTACCAGTGCCAGCATATCCAGGTTTTCGGCAAGATCGTCGATGGATTCGATAAAAAGCCCATCCTCGGGCAGCTGAAGGGATTTTAAAAGATCACCGAACTCCCCGAGATGGGGCGTCAACGCCGTAGGGCTGCTGATCGAAGCCCTGAGTCCCGGCTGTTTGGCCAGCAGGCGGATGGCGTCTGCGTCGAGAATCAAGGGACGATCGCTAACGGAGCCGAGAGCCTGCAACAGGGGGATTCTCTTTCCCGCTGTTCCCCATCCCGGACCGGCTACGATCACATCGCAATCCGGAATTTCCGTCTCCGGTCCCAAAGACCTCAGAATAAAAGATTCGGAAGAGGATGCCAGGAGAGGATAGAGTTCCTCGTCCACATAGAGATAAATATAGCCAGCCCCTGCGGCTATGGCAGCCTTGGCGCACAGGAGAGCCGCGCCGGTCGAATCCAGCGAGCCGGCGAAAACCGCCACCCTTCCCCTGCTCATCTTATAGGATTCGGGAAGGATCGGTTCCAATAGCCCCTGGAGATCGGAGTTCTCTAGAAGAAGGCTCGATCCGGCCGACGCGGTCAGATCGCGGGGGAAGACATCGCCGACGGGGAGGATGCTGCCGCAGCAGCTTCGCGCTGAGGGTGTAAAGCATATTTCCTTTATCGGATCAAGGCAAAGGCTCAAATCGGCGCTTACTGCAGGCAAGTCCCTGGTCCAGTGATCGCCCAGGCCCGAAGGAATGTCTATGGATACCAGCAAAGGCCGCTTTGCGGCCTGCGGTACAGGGAGACTATCCGGTATTTCCGATTCTTCCGATCCTCCCTGGGCCGCAGCGAAGGCTATCATTTCAAGGGCTTCGCCCCGGGCAGCTCCCCGGGCGCCGCTCCCCAGGATTCCGTCCAGGACAAGGTCTGATTCCGCATAAAGTCGGGCTCTTTCCTTCGGTTCCAGATCGGCCCAGCCGAGACAGGGAATTCCCGCTGCTTGAAGATACGCTCTCTGCGCCTGGGCAGACGGGCTCATGGGCTGGGAGGATGTGATTGCCGCACACGTGTCAAAGCCAGCCGATCTGGCGTGGCGGAGCATCGCCATGGCGTCGCCGCCGTTATCTCCCTTGCCGCAGAGGGCAAGAATTTTCAGGCTCCTTCCCTTGGCTTTCAGCTCGGAAACGCTGTCCAACGAGCTCAGCAGGCAATCCCATAGCCGCAGCGAGGCTTTTTCCATGAGCAGGAGCGCATCGAGTCCGAACAGCCTTCGCGTCGATGCATCGAGGTCCTGGGACTCAGCACAGGACACAAGTCGTTTCATGCGGGAATACCACCTTTTTCCCAGGCTTGCCCCATTATAGCAGAATCGTCCTGTCGGTCAATTAAACCGTATGCTCAAAACGGAAGCTCCCACCATAGGATTTTTGCATCGTCGCTTCCCAGCACAATACCGTAGAGCTGGCCAGTGGAAGACAGGCGCAGCGGGCGGAGAAGCCCGCCCTCGCCGGGTATACGGATTTCGGCGGAACTTAGAGTTTTTCCGGAATGATCCACGAAGCGCAGTTTCCTGCGTTCCTCCTGGTCGGGCAATCCTGGGCCTGTCTCGCCTGTCGCCTCCCGCAGCCTCGTTTGCTGCGAGACCAGTAGAAAGCCTTCCTTATACACGCCGATCAACTCCCATTCCAGGCTGGCAGATTCGCTCTGCTCGAGCCTGAAGCCAAAATTCTGCGACCCCGTTCTGCCGTCCATGGAGAATATCCAAGAGCCTGAATCCTCAGGTCCAGTTTTCACCGAAGCATTGGGATTAAAGGCTTCACGATAGTAATTGAGCTTGAGGATCACGTCAAAACCGGAGGCGCTTTTTTGGGGTATGATAGCCTCCAGGTCGGCGTGAATTTTCCCTGCCGAAGCGGCATCCTGCGTCGAATCCACCAGATCCAGCGGAACCGGAAGGGATGCGCTGTCAATGCCGAAGCTGGACAGAAGTCTGGCATCGCTGGAATAGCGGTAAACGGTATAAAGGGAACCAGAGGTCGAGACGGCTACAATGCTGTCGTCGCTCAGGCAGTCGATGCTGAGAATTTTCGGGAAGGCAGAACCCAGGGCTCCTTCCCTGCCGAGGAATTGCAGTTCCCTGCCATTCTCCCCAAACCTGCGGATAATCCAATCATAGTAGCTGCCGGTCAGCGGATCGAAAACGGCGGCCTCCGAATCGCCAAGCCTGTCGGCCACATAGATCCGCTGGGCCGAATCGACGCTGATCCGAGAAGGATGGACAAAGCTTGTCGCGGCGGCATAACGCCCCCCGCTTCCTGAAGGTTCTGAATCGGAGCCCTTGTCTGCATTCGCCCGAACGTGGTTGAAGGAAGGCTGAGGCGCCGTTTCTGGATCGTAGAGAGTGGAGAGAAGATCGCCGTAGGAGGATGTTCTTAGAATTTTTTCCGAAACCGGATCGAGGATATGAAATATCCCCTCCCGCATAAAAAGCTCCACATCCCTCGCCCTTCCCTCGGGAAGTCCGATCATTCGGTCCTGCAATCCGTATTCGAGGCTGAATAACAGTTTGGGCTGGACGCTCTGGGTAGCCCGTAGATTCGGACCGCAGGCAGACAGGCCGAGCAGGCTTAGGGCCAGAGGTATCAGGCAAAGTGGCTTCATCGCTGGTTCATCCTTATACCTCAATGCTCAGGCTGTCAACTTCCTTGACCCTTGAACGGCCCGGAAGTATCCTAGCTCCATGGCTATCAATATCCTCACAGCCCTGCTCGGGTCTAAACGAGACAAGGACGCTCGGGCTTTATTGCCCTTGGTGCACGCTATCAACCAGAAGGAATCCTGGGCTCTGGCCCTATCCGATACCGAATTTCCCCTTCAGACAAAGGCTCTGATCGCGCGCCGGGCCCAGGGCGAATCCCTGGACGACCTTCTCCCCGAAGCCTTTAGTCTTGCCCGGGAAGCGGCCCGGCGCGTTCTCGGCGAGCGGCCCTTCGACGTTCAGACCATGGGCGGAATAGTGCTTCATCAGGGAAAGATCGTCGAAATGAAAACCGGAGAGGGTAAAACCCTTTCTTCGGTCGCAGCGGCGTACCTCAATGCTCTGGACGGCAAGGGTGTCCATATCGTTACCGTCAACGACTACCTCGCAGAGCGGGACAGTCAATGGATGGGCCGGGTATATAAATTTTTGGGACTCAGCGTCGGCTGTATTCTCTCGAACATGGACAACGAAACCCGGCGTAATTCCTACGCCTGCGACATAACCTACGGGACGAACAACGAGTTCGGCTTTGACTACCTGCGCGACAATATGACCTGGACCCCGGAATCGAGGGTGCAGCGGGGTCATAATTTCTGCATCGTGGACGAAATAGACTCTATTCTCATCGATGAGGCGAGAACTCCGCTGATCATCTCCGGCCCAGCAGAGGACGATACCTACAAGGTCAACGAGGTAAACCGCCTGGCCCTTTCCCTGGGCGAGCTCAAAAAAGACCCTAACACCGGCGAGTACCCGGAGGAGGACAACGCTGAGGCTTCGCAGGGTGATTACAGGGTTGATGAAAAATCGAAGCGCATCATGTTCACCAGCGCCGGACTGAACCATATCGAGGAGCTGCTTACCAGGCGCGGCCTGATAAAGGGCAGTCTGTTCGAGGAAGGCAATTTCGAATTCGTGCACTATTTTACCCAGGCAGTCAAGGCGCAACGCATGTTCAACAAGGATGTGGACTACGTTGTTCAGGACGGCCTTGTTCAGATCGTCGACGAATTTACCGGAAGAATTCTTCACGGCAGGCGCTATTCCGACGGCCTGCACGAAGCCATTGAAGCAAAAGAGAGAATAAAAATCGCCAGACGAAACCGCACCCTCGCCACGATCACGTTTCAAAATTACTTTAGAATGTATTCAAAAATATCCGGTATGACGGGAACAGCGGACACGGAAGCGCCGGAGTTTAATAAAATATACAACTTAGACGTAGTTGTCATCCCATCAAACCGTCCCGTAGTGAGAAACGACGAGGATGACCTGGTTTTCCTCAACGAAATGGAGAAGTTCGAGGCTATCTGTGAGGAAATTGCGCAGACCTATAAAAAGGGTCAGCCGGTCCTTGTCGGTACCGTGTCGATCGAAAAATCAGAGCTTCTTTCCTCCCTTCTTACCCGCACGGGAATCCCTCACGAAGTGCTGAACGCTAAAAACCACGCACGTGAAGCCCTTATCATCGCAGAGGCCGGCGCCGAGGGTTCGGTTACCATAGCCACCAACATGGCGGGGCGAGGCACCGATATAAAGCTCGGCGGCAATCCGGAGTTCAGGGCCAGGAGAAAGAGCGGCAGCAGCGCCGACGACGAAGAGTTCCAGCGGCTCCTCGCCCAGGAATACGAGGCATGGAAAAAGGACTCAGACCGAATTCGGTCCCTGGGCGGGCTCTGCGTCATCGGCACAGAGCGCCACGAATCCAGGCGTATCGACAATCAGCTGCGCGGCCGTTCCGGCCGTCAGGGCGATCCCGGGCGATCGGCTTTTTTCCTGTCCCTGGATGATGACCTTATGCGGCTCTTCGGCGGCGAGAACTTTAAAAACATGATGAGCAAGGTGGGCATGAAACCAGGCGAGCCCATCTACCATCCCCTCCTGAACCGCACAATAGAAAACGCGCAAAAGAAGGTTGAGGAAAGGAACTTCGAAATACGAAAGCACCTGCTGGAGTACGATGACGTGCTCAACAAACAGCGAGCCTTTATCTATGAGCAGCGGGATGGGATTCTCAAGGACGATAACCTCCTCGAGAGGGTGAAAAATTCCGCTTCGGAACTTCTGGCAAACCTGATCGCCGACGCCCTCGCCTCGCTCAAGGCACAGAGCAAGACCGCGGTCCCCGATCATATCCTTCTCCTGCGGGACGTCCTTGGCCTGGAAGTCAGCGCTGCGGAAGCAGCCGAGCTTCTGAACGCTTCCGCCAGCTTCGCAGCCTCGCCTGCCGAATCGCCGCTCTATGCTGAAATGATGCGGCGCATTGAGGAAGATCTGGAAAACAAGCGGCTCACCGCGGGCGAGCTGAACCTGAACACCTTCATTCGTTTTCATTATCTCCAGGAGATCGACAACAAATGGCTTGGTCACCTGGACAGGATGGAAGCCCTGCGGGAAGCTGTATACCTCCGCTCCTACGCCCAGAAAAACCCCCTGTTGGAGTACAAGATCGAGGGTTCGGACATTTTCGAGGAACTCATCGATACGATCCGCAAGGATATTGCCACAAAGGTGCTGAGGGTTCGGATAAAGGGCGATGAGGAGAGAAGGATTCCTGCTAAGGAAGCGGCGTCGGTAACCCTTCACCACGAAAGCACTGGCCAGTTTTCCCACGCGCAAGCCCCCGGCACGGACGCCGCATCGCCGGCGACTGGAAGATCCGGAGGAACCGTTGGCAGCGCCGGGGATTTATCCCAGCGGCCCAGGGGATCCCAGATATCCGCGGCATCCAGGCCGGAGAATGTGACGGTGGTGCGCAGCGGAGAGAAGGTGGGGCGGAATGACCCCTGCCCCTGCGGATCCGGTAAAAAATACAAGCATTGCCATGGGCGATAAAAGCAACTGCAGCCTTGGCGCAGGCTGAGTATGTCCCTTAATTACAAGGAAATCGACCTCATTGTCTCCGAACTCGATCTTGAAGGCTCCAAGCTTCAAAAAGTCATTCAGCCCAGCTATGACAGCCTCGTGCTGGAGTTCTACGGTCCCCGGGGACTCCAGGATGTCTTTATCGGTTTCGGCGCAGGTGCCTGCCGAATACACGGGATTGCGTCGTTGCCGGCAAAGAACGAAAGACCCTTGAGGTTTATGGAATGCCTGCGCTCCCACCTGCGAG
>JAVEYV010000146.1:0-5994 GCA_034003305.1 Spirochaetia bacterium
CAGAACTCTTTCGATCCCGAGGATGCCACGGTCTCTCCGGAAAGGCAAAAATACATGATCCATCTTGTCCTGGAAATTCTGGGAGCAGGGCTCGAACTGAAAGCAAAGGACGACGCCCGCAGCTGGTTCTACGAGCTCAGACAATCCTTCCTGGATCTTAACGGAGCCACCGAGGGCAGCGAACTCTATCAGTCCTCCTTAACGACAATTCGCGAAAAACTGGCTGCTCGAAATCCCCGCTACGGATCCGAGGCTCAAAAAATGCTGCTCAGGCTGGAGTAAAGGATGAACAAGCTCTATTCCCATATCGAATCCATCGTCGGCAACGTCATTTCAGTCCGGGCCGAGGGCGTGGCATACGGCGAACTGGCAGAGGTCAACAGCCGTTACGGTGTTTCCCTCGCCGAGACCATACGGCTGGACAAGGAACTGGTCTACCTCCAGGTTTTCGCAGGAAGCCGAGGAATTTCCACCGGCGACGAGGTGCGCTTTCTCGGACACCCCATGCAGGTCAGCTTCTCCGACAACCTTTTGGGAAGGATTTTTAACGGAGCCGGAAGCCCCAGGGACGGCGGGCCTGGATTGACGGACAACCTCATCTCCATCGGCGGACCTTCGGTAAACCCCTACAAGCGAATAATCCCCCGGGAAATGATCCGTACCGGCATTCCCATGATCGATCTCTTCAACACCCTGGTTAAAAGCCAGAAACTCCCTATTTTTTCCGTTTCAGGCGAGCCCTATAACCAGCTGTTGGCCAGAATAGCCATGCAGGCCGAGGTCGATTTGATAATTTTAGGCGGCATGGGGCTCAAATACGACGATTATCTATTCTTCAAGGACAGTCTCGAGGAAGGCGGCTCCCTGGCCAAGACGATCATGTTCGTCCATACCGCCGCGGACCCAGTGGTCGAGTGCCTCCAGGTTCCCGATCTGGCCTTGGCGGTTGCGGAGCGCTTTGCCCTCAATGGCCGCAATGTCCTGGTCCTGCTCACCGATATGACTAACTTCGCCGATGCCTTGAAGGAAATTTCTATCACCCAGGAGCAGGTACCCTCCAACCGAGGCTACCCGGGGGATCTATACTCTCAGCTGGCCTCCCGCTACGAAAAAGCCGTAGACTTCGACGGCGCCGGTTCCATAACCACCCTTGCGGTGACCACGATGCCCGGCGACGATGTCACCCACCCGATCCCCGACAATACCGGCTATATCACCGAAGGACAGTTCTATCTCCACGGCGGCAGAATCGAACCCTTCGGCTCATTGTCCAGGCTAAAGCAGCTGGTCAACGGCAAGACAAGGGAAGACCACCGGGCAATAATGGACGGCATGATCAAGCTCTTCTCCTCCTACCGCGACACCCTGGAGAAAAAATCCATGGGATTCCAGATGTCGGCCTGGGACAGAAAGCTGCTGAAATACGGCGAGCTCTTCGAGTCCAGGATGATGGATCTCTCGGTCAATATTTCCCTGGAAAAAGCCCTGGACGAGGGCTGGAAAATCCTGGCTTCCTGCTTCGAGCCCCGGGAGACGGGACTTCGCTCCGAACTCATCCAGAAATTCTGGCCGAAGCTTGCGGCCCAGTCCGAAGCGGCGTCCGAATAAACAGGCGAGGGGAATCGGAGATACGAGAATGGCTAAAATAAAACTGACGAAGAACGAACAGAAAAAGCTCAAAGATTCCCTTAAAATGTATACTCGCTATCTGCCCACACTTCAGCTGAAAAAGCAGCAGCTGCAGATGGAAATCAGGGCGGTAGAGGTCAGGTTAGCCCAGCTCAAGGCGAGCATAGGCAGCCTCGAGGCTGAACAGGAGCCCTGGATCGCTGTCTTTGCCGAGGAAGCTCTTTTTAGGGGAGGGGAAGGAAAACCGCTTCTGCGGATAAAAACTCTAAAAAGTTCGGAGATAAACATCGCGGGAGTTGTCATTCCCAGTTTTGAAGCCCTGGAATTCGAGATTGAGGAGTACGACCTCTATTCACGACCTCTCTGGATCGACAAGGCCATCGATGCGATGAAGCGGATTCTCTCGGTCCACGCCGAGCACAGTATTGTCCAAAAGGAAAAGGAGCTCTTGACTAACGAACTCAGGATCACGACCCAGAGGGTCAACCTCTTTGAAAAGGTAAAGATTCCCCAGACAAAGGCTGCGATCAAGAGAATCGACATCTACCTGGGTGATCAGCAGACAGCGCAGGTGGTACGAGGCAAGATGTCCAAACGTAAAGTTGAGGAGCAGAAGGCATGATAGCTCCTATGAAAAAATTTGTCCTCGTCATTCTGGATAAGGAAAGGTTCAAGGCTCCCCTGCAGCTGCGCAAGCTCGGCATAGCCCATGTCGAACGATTTCAGACCAGCGGAGAGAGTTGCGCCTGGCTTGAAGCGGAGCTAAAGAAAACCTCCGCGGCGAAGTCCATACTCATTTCCAGCAAGGATAAAAAGATAAAGTCCGCTGCCCCTGAAGCGGGAAGCGTCGGACAACGCATTGATCTTGTACTGCAGCGACAGTCGGAAATCCAGGCTCACAAAGACAGGCTCGCGGCCGTGCGAAAAGAAGCGGAGCGGATTGCCTCCTGGGGTGATTTTAATCCTGAGCTGTTCAAGAGTCTTGAGGCGGGCGGGCTAACGCTGCGACTGGCGGAAGCTGGCGTCGGCACTTCGGCCGAACTCGATAAGACCCTTGAATTCATAAGCCTTCAGGCACCCAAAAAGAAACTTCGCCGAATGCTAATCGGCGAAGCTCCCTTGCCCGAAGGCTGGGAAGAACTGCGCTTGCCCGAACAGCGTTTATCAGATCTTTTGAATGAAGCGCAGCAGCTTGAAGCGCAAGCCCTCAGGCTGCAGAACGAACTTGCTTCAATGGCGGCGGAACTCCCCGCTATCGAAGCGGAGATTCATAGACTCGAAGCTGCCCTTACCCTCGAGCGCCTCCGCTCAGGAATGCCTGCCCATGAACAGCTCTGTTACTTTTCCGGCTATGTTCCCGCTTCTGAAGCGGGCCTGCTGAAAGCTGAGGCTGCAGCCCAAAGCTGGGCCCTTTTGCTCGACGAGCCTTCCGAGGAGGAAATTCCTCCCACGAAAATCGAGAATCGGCCGGCAATACGGATCATCCAGCCCGTATTCGACTTCCTTGGAACCGTCCCCGGCTACCGGGAATACGATATTTCGCCTTCCTTCCTCATATTTTTCTCCCTCTTTTTCGCTATGATCTTCGGTGACGGAGGCTACGGCTTTCTCATGTTCGCCGGGGCGTTCCTGGCGGCTTTTTCAGCCCGCCGCAAGGGGAAGAAGATTCCCGATTTCATACGACTTCTTTTCGTTCTATCCTCGATGACGATGCTCTGGGGTCTACTCACCGGAAGCTGGTTCGCTCTCCCCCCGGAGAGTCTGCCCGGCATTCTGAGGCTCGGCATAATTCCTGCCTTTTCCTCGGCCAATCCTGAATCGGGCACCAACATCAAGATATTCTGTTTTATAATCGGCGCGCTCCAGTTGAGCCTCGCCCATATCAAAAACATAAGGCGGGACTTTCCCAATCCCAAGTTCATCGCCCAGCTGGGTTCCCTGGCCCTGGTTATCGGCATGTTCAATGCGGTGCTGAACCTGGTGGTCGATGCTGCGCGCTTCCCGCTGACCGGGACCGCTCTTGGCCTCATCGGGGGAGGTTTTCTTGCCGTGCTTGCCTTCGGCGCCTGGAACGGGAAATTCTTCTCCAGCCTGCTGGAAGGCTTCAAGGGTATTATCCCGACCTTCCTGGGTACCGTGAGTGTATTTGCGGACATAGTTTCCTATATTCGTCTCTGGGCCGTATCCCTGGCCGGCGTGGCAATTTCCCAGACCGTTAACGGGATGGTGGCCAATATGGTCGGTCTTCCCGCAGGCAGGATTCTCGCCTTTGCGGTCGGCCTTATTGCCGCCCTCGGCTTGATTCTCGCGGGACACGGGCTCAATTTCCTCATGACAGTCCTCTCCGTGCTTGTGCACGGGGTACGGCTCAATATGCTGGAGTTTTCCAGTCATCTCGGGATGGAGTGGTCGGGCTACGCCTACGACCCCTTAAAAGAAAATCCCGAAGAAACTGATACACAGGAGTGAGAGTATGAACTTTGCCATGATCGGCGCGGCCTGCGCCCTGGGCTTCGCAGCGACAGGTTCCGCGGTAGGCGCGGGAATTGCGGGCCAGGCGGCGATAGGGGCCTGGAAGCATTCCTACATGACCAACAAGCCCGCTTCCTTTCTCTTGGTCGCCTTTGCTGGAGCCCCCCTCACTCAGACGATCTACGGCTTTATCCTCATGAGCAGAATGATCGCCTCGACGGTGGATCCCTTCTTCGTGATCGCCGCTGGAATCGCGGGCGGTCTTGCGATAGGGATGTCGGCCTACGCCCAGGGCAAGGCTGCCGCTGCGGGATGCGACGCCTTTACGGAAACCGGCAAGGGTTATTCCAACTATCTCATCGTGGTCGGACTCTGTGAAACCATAGCCCTTTTTGTGCTCGCCTTCCTTTTCGGCGCAGTGTAACAAGGCAGGGGCTTTGAGCCCCGGGCAGACTAGATGAGTCCCGAAGTTCGCAGCGTCAAGGTTGGATCTCTTTTCCTGGGCGGGGATTGGCCTGTTTCCATTCAAACCATGTGGAAATCTCCCCTCCCTCCTGTGGAATCAACGGAGGATCCCGCGCTCAAAATACTCAGCGCCGGGATCACAAAGCTGGAATCCATCGGCTGCCAGCTGCTTCGCTTCGCGGTTCCCGATGAAACCCAGGCTCGTACCTTGGGGATTCTCTCCTCTGTGAGCCCGCTGCCCCTGGTTGCCGATATTCACTTCGACTGGCGCCTTGCCCTGCTGTGCATGGACTATCCGATCGCAAAGATACGGATAAATCCCGGCAACATCGGGGCGCGCTGGAAGGTAAAAGCGGTGGCGGACAAGGCCAGAGAGCGGGGAGTTGCCATTCGTATTGGGGTTAACTCAGGCTCCCTGCCCGAGGATCTTAAGGACGCCGAGGATGTGGCCGAGGCCTGTGTGGCAGCGGCGGAACGGGAGATAGCTTATTTCGAGGAGCTGGGGTTTCCCGACCTCGTCGTCTCGATGAAACTCAACGATCCTGCCGATGTGGAACGGGCTAACAGGATTTTCGCAGCCCAATATCCTTATCCGCTTCACCTCGGGGTTACCGAGGCAGGCCCCTTGATAAGCGGCGTTGTCCGCAATACCGCGGCCCTGGTCCCGCTTCTCAAAGACCGTATCGGCGCCACCATCAGAGTGTCGCTTTCCGACAGCATGGAGGCAGAGGTGCTGGCCGCGCGGGAGATCCTCGCCTGCGCCGGGGCAGCAGCCAAGGGGGTGAGGATCGTATCCTGCCCTCGCTGTGGCAGGGCTTCCTTCGACACCCACGCCTTCTTGAGCCGCTGGGGCGACAGGCTCTACGCCATTGACCTGCCGGTGGAGATTGCGGTCATGGGCTGTGTTGTCAACGGACCTGGGGAGGCGAGAAGGGCTGATCTGGGAATAACAGGGGCAGGGGATTCTGTGCTGATCTTCCGCCGAGGTGCGATAATTGCCCGGGAGAAAGTCGCCATGGCCGATCAAGCCTTTGAACAAGCCTTGGCAGACTTACTGCGAGAGGAACGTTCGAAACACTAGACTGGCCGGCTTTCTTTAAGGTGTCAGCCTGCTGAGGCAGGGGGCTCTTCTTTTATTTTGCAAAGAATTGAATTGATCAAATCCTTTATAAACGGATCGATGATCGAGTAGACCCTTCTCGTCTTGTGGACCTCGGAGGAGACTATTCCAGTCTTTTTAAGGATTGCGAGATGCTGACTGATAACAGGCTGAGGCTGGTTGAGACAGCGCCACAGGTCTCCGACGCAGGGCACATCCTGATGTTCGATGAGGCAGAGAATCTTCAGGCGAACAGGGTGCCCGACGGCTTTGAACTTTGCAGAAAACGGTTCTAAAAGTTCCTCTCTGCATGCCGAAGTTACAACGTC
>JAVEYV010000147.1:0-5968 GCA_034003305.1 Spirochaetia bacterium
GCAAGGGCCAAGGTAGCCAAAGCTTTGGCCGCGTCGCTGCGAATACTAGCCGAAGACGGAGCCCGGGAAGCCGGCTACATGATACCCCAAAGCGCTTTATCCAAGGCTTACCTGGAAAAGCTCCTGGCAGAGCGCCCTGCCGTCGCGGGAAAGCAATTCCCCGAGGCGGAGCTCAGGGAACTGCTTCAGTTACTATAGGCTGAAATTTCTATACCAGGCTCCTTGTCTCAATCTCTCCTGCATCCGCGACCCACTTCTTCTTGAGAGAGATGTGGTCTACTAAGGAAACTTTCCGGGAAACAGTTGACAATAGCCTGGCAAGATGGTACTTTGCAAGCGACACTTCTGTCGCTACAGTAGTGTCGCTTTAATTGTCTATTCTTGGAGAGTCGCCCATGGCCATGAAAACCTTCGACAATCTACCCGAGGAACGACGTTCCGTCATTCTGGACCGCTGCTTCAAGGAATTCGCCCAAAAAGGCTACGAAGGCGCCTCGATAGCGGCCATCATCGAGGACTTGGGCCTGGCGCGAGGTTCCTTCTACCGTTACTTCGAGGATAAAAAAGACCTCTACCGGTCTCTGTACAAGCGAGCCTTGGATCTATCGCTTGAAATATTTGCAGACAACAAAGCGAATGGCCAGGCAGACTACCTGGATGCATGGAAGGATCGCTTCATCGCTGCGGTGGAGCAGGCGGAGGACATTCCATCCTTCCTGAGTTTTCTGACTAGGGCCGCGCAGGAACGGCGTCCGGAGATATTCCTGAATCCGGAGACTCGAGGCTTCGAGAAGCGGGTCGGTTGCGTAGAAGCGCAGTTCGCCGCTCAGGCCAGACAGGGAAGGATCAGGCGGGATGTCGCCCCGGGGCTCATGGCCCTCGTCTTCATGCACGGACGCTACGCGATTGGAGAGTACCTCCAGCAAGGCCTGCGCGAGGATGGCATCAAGCCCGGTTCCGCCGAATTCCGAAAGATGCTCGAGAAAACGGTCAACGAATACATCGAGCTGATTAGGCATGGAATCGCGGGAGGTGGCCAATGATCTGGAATATCGATACCGATGAGCCGCTCAACGCGGAGACGGTAGGCGGCAAGGGTTTGTCCCTAGCGTTGGCGACACGGGCCGGGCTGCGCGTCCCGGAGGGTTGCCTCATCGGCTCGACCTTCTTCGAACCCTGGATCAAGCTGCTCCGTCAGGAGGACGCGTGGAAGGGTCTGTCCTCGAAACGCGAGGAAGAGATTACCGAGGCCTGCGGATTGCTAAAGCAGAAGGCGATGCGCCTGGCACTCGACGCCGAGCGTTCACGCCTTCTCATCGAGAGTCTTCGTGGGATCTTCGGCGCGAGCCTCCCACCCTTAGCGGTCAGGTCGAGTTCGCCTGAGGAGGATGGCAGCGGCTCATCCTTCGCCGGAGCCTACGAGAGCATCCTCGGAGTAGTCGAGGCGGGACTGACCGAGGCCCTTCGCCGAGTGTTCTCTTCCTGTCTTGACGGGAGGATCGTGGCCTATAAGCGACAGCGAGGCTTTGATCCCACCGATATCAGGATGGCGGCCGTCATCCAGCACCTCATCCGCGCAGATCGCGCCGGCGTCGCCTTCTCCGCCAATCCCCTCGACAACGACCTCGACGAGGTACTGATCAATGCTTCCTTCGGGCTCGGGGAGTCGATCGTCGCGGGAACGGTGAGCCCCGATACCTACATCTTCGATCGGGTAAAAGATCGCATCATCGAGCAGCGACTCGGCCGCAAGGAGATCGGTATCTTTGCGAACAGCGAGGGCGGGACCGAGCGAAATAGCGTCGGAAACCCGATGAGCTATTGCCTCGGCGAGGGCGAAGCACGCGAGGTCGCGGCCCTGAGCATAAGGGCCGAGGAACTGCTCGGCAGGCCTGCCGACATCGAGTGGGCTTTCGAAGGAGACACTCTGTATCTTCTCCAAGCCAGGCCCATCACCACGCTGTTCGCCCTGCCGCCTTCCATGATTACGCGGCCGGGAGAGCCTCGACGGCTCTACCTCGATTTCACCTTAGTCGGCCAGGGCGTACGCCGACCTCTTTCGATACTCGGCAATGAGTTCTACTCCATGATCCAGGACAGCTCCACGAAGAGCTTGATCGGTATCGATCTGCCGGGGCTCGAGGAAGGTTTCTTCGGCGGCGTCGAGGGGAGAAGTTTCCTGAACGTCTCCAACGTTCTCAAGGTGCCGGGCGGAATGTTTTTCGCGAAGAAATTGAGTCGAGAGGATCATATCGTTCTCGCCATTCTCGACGGCCTTTCCTCGCGGGCCTACCGGACGCCGGGGAAACCCGCGAAACTCAAGGGCTTCCTTCTAAAAGCGATCAAGGCAACGAAGCGCTATTCTGGCTTGAAACGCCAGGCATATCAGGATCCGCGGGGGTATCGCGCTTTCTTCCTCGAAGAATGCCGGAGGCGGAGCGATGAGCTTGATAGGCTCGAAGCGGAAAGCACGGGACTTTGCGAGCTCGCCGCGAACTTTGTGTCATGGTTCTCGGATTTTCTCGTCTCGCTCTCGCTGGCCATGACCACCGCCTCCCACGGGATGGCGCTTGCTTCGATCAGGAAACGCTTCAAGAGCCGGGGCCCCACGTTTCAGGAGGCGCTTTCTCGGCTCGAGCGGGGGCTCCCCGACAACAATACCGTGATCATGGGGCTCGAACTCGAAGCACTTGCGGCTCGCGAGTCCTTCAGGCGCTATGAGAGCTACGATCAGTGGCTGAGCGCTACGCGGTCCGGGGATGTCCGCGCGGAGGACCGGAAGGCCTTCGATCGATACCTCGAAAGCTTCGGGTTTCGATGCCCGGTGGAGATCGATCTCGCGACCCGACGGCCTGCCGAAGACCCGGCCACGTTCTACGAGTCCGTACGCAGGCGGGCGCTCCTCGATACGGACAGGGATTTCGGAAGTGCCCAGTTCGAGAAAGCAGCTCGTGAACGCGAGGCAGCACGCGATTTCCTCATGGCCGCATTGCCTCCGGGACGAGCGCGAGATGCGTTCCGGCACGACTACGAGGTACTTGTCGTGCTGGGAGGATACAGGGAGATCCACAAGCACTATCTGATTCTCGCAACCGCCCGACTCAGGGCCAAGGTCCTTGCCCTAGGCAGGATCTTCGCGGAGGAGGCGCGCCTCGACGAGAGCCGGGATATCTTCGATCTCACCTTCGCACAGATCGACGAGGCTGCGCGGAATCCCGGCGCCGATCTCCGCGTCATGGCCCGGGCGAACCTCGCGTGGCGGAAGAATTGGGAGTCCGTTCGGGATTTCCCTGCGCTGGTCGATTCGCGGGGGAAGATACTCAGACCGACGCCCACCGACGCCGCCGACGGCGAATTCCGGGGACTCGGGATCTCCCCGGGCGTCGCGGAAGGGCGGATCAAGGTTCTCACCGAACCTGACGAGAAGCCTCTCCTTCCGGGAGAGGTACTTGTCGCGCGCGCGGCCGACCCCGGCTGGAACGGCCTCTTCGTGCCCGCTGCCGCGGTAATCCTGGAGATCGGCGGTCCAACCCAGCACGGCGCTGTGGTCGCGCGCGAGTACGGCAAGCCCTGCGTGGCGGGAATAGAGCGAGCGACGGAGCTTTTCCGGGACGGCGATCTCGTCTGCGTAGACGGCGCCACGGGGAGTGTGCGTATCCTTCGGAGAAGCGAGGCCGTGATCGACTAAGGCAATGGTTCAAACCCCCGCGACGTGCCTCGGCTTGAATACGCGGCTCTATCGCCTAGCGTTCTTGATCACCAGGAGCTCGGGGGCCCTCCCCCTATTCATAATGCCCTGAGGGATATCCGCAGGACAGTCGGTGAGGACCCCCGGACCAACCGAAACCGATTCGTCCCCGATGTTAAAGCGCCACGGCGCCTGCTCAGACCCCCTTCATCATCGCCTTGACGTCGTCCTCGGCATTCGTGATCCCCTTGATGCCGAACTTCTCCACCAGAACAGTTGCTACAGCCGGGGAGAGGAATCCGGGGAGGGTCGGCCCGAGCCTGATGTTCTTGAAGCCCAGGTAGAGAAGGGCGAGGAGCACTAGCACGGCTTTCTGCTCGTACCAGGCGATATCGAAGGACAGGGGCAGCTTGTTCACGTCGTCCAGGCCGAAGATTTCCTTCAGCTTGAGCGCGATGAGGGCCAGCGAATAGGAGTCGTTGCACTGGCCCGCGTCCAGCACCCGGGGAATACCGCCGATATCGCCCAGCTCGAGCTTGTTGTAGCGGTACTTGGCGCAGCCGGCGGTGAGAATGACCGCGTCCTTGGGCAGTTCCTGTGCCACATCGGTATAGTATGAGCGGCCATTCTGGCGTCCGTCGCAGCCTGCCATCACCACAAAGCGCTTGATAGCCCCCGATTTGACAGCCTCCACCACGGTGTCGGCCAGGGCGAAGACCTGATCGTGTGCGAATCCTCCAACGATGGTTCCGTTTTCCAGCTCCTTGGGCGGCGGGCAGGTCTTGGCCAGCTTTACGATCGCAGAGAAATCCTTCATTTTCCCTGGCTCGCGGTCGGCAATATGGGTGCGGCCATCGAAGCCTACCACTCCGGTGGTGAATACCCTGGCCTTGTAGGATTCCCGGGGCGGCACGAGGCAGTTGGAGGTAAAGAGTACGGGGCCGCCGAAGGTTTCGATGTCCTGGGTCTGTGACCACCAGGCGCCGCCGTAGTTGCCGTAGAGGTTGTCGTACTTTTCAAAGAAGGGATAATAGTGGGCGGGAAGCATTTCGCCATGGGTATACACATCCACGCCAGTACCCTTGGTCTGCTCCAGAAGATCGTGCAGGTCCACCAGGTCGTGGCCGGAAACGAGAATGCCCGGGCGGTTGCGCACGCCGGTGCGCACCTTGGTAATCCTGGGGCTACCGTAGGTGCCTGTATTGGCCGAATCCAGGAGGGCCATGGCGTCAACGCCGAATTTTCCCGTCTCCAGCACCAGGGCGGTGAGCTCGTCCAGGCTCTTGGAGCTGTCGGTGAGGTCGGCCAGCGCCCTGAGCATGAACTGGAAGACTTCCTTGGACTTCTTGCCGATCGCCCAGGCGTGCTCCACATAGGCTGCCATGCCCTTGAGGCCGTAGAGCACCAGCGACTGGAGGGCTCGCACGTTCTCGTCGGCGATTTCCTTCCAGCCGCCGATACCGGCAGCTGCGGCGGCGCGGATAGCCTCCACGTTGGCGGCGCTCCAGGTGGCGGCGCCGGGCAACCCGCCTGTAACCTTGCCGCCGGCTGCCACAAATGCGGCACGCAGGGAATCCCTATGGGCAAGGCCTTCAACAATCCATCCCTCAAAATCGGATGGGGAGAAATTCGCATTCGTGATGGTGGCGAAGAGCATCCTGTCGACAAAGAAAGCTGCGTCTTCGTCATAGACAGCCTTTTCGGCGGCCTTTACCGCCCAGAAGCCAATGCCCTTGCAGACATGAAGGACTAGATCCTGCAGGTCCGATACTTCGGCGGTCTTGCCGCAGACACCCTTGGCGACAGCACAGGCCGTGTTTTTCATTGTTTCCTGACACTGATGGCAGAACATGGATTCTCCTTGAATCTATTGTTATTCCGGAGTCCCAAGGACACCGTTTTCATGGTACACCCTTATTCAGTTCCCGCAGGAAAATGCGGCCGCAATATCTGCGATCGTGGAATTCTGCAGGGTATCGACCAACAGCCGCTTGGCATCGACACAGAGCCTGTGAAAAGCGCAGGTCTTAGTTACGCAGACCGGTTTTTCGAAAAGGCAGTAATTTGCCGGCAGAGGCCCGTCCAACGCTTCCAGTACTTCCATGCAGACCATCTGGGCGGCAGGTTTTTTAAGCGAGAAACCGCCCCCTATACCCCGGGTTGAAGCGATTATGCCCTTTGCCGCCAGGCCTTGAAGGATTTTCGCCATATAGCTGGGCGACAGGCCGAGCCTCTGGGCCGCCGCGCCTGCCGCGATGCTTCCCCCATTGCAGTCAGCCA
>JAVEYV010000148.1:0-5887 GCA_034003305.1 Spirochaetia bacterium
CACATGCTCCCGGGCATAGTCCCCGAGCATAAGAAAGGCCTCGTTCAAGGCCTGGGAAACTCGGGCAAGATCGAAGGGAATAAAATACGCGGCGACAAAAACGCCCGCCAGCACCAGGAGCTTTTTGTTGGGACTCCAGTCCTTGGCGCTCATGGCCTGACCTTGTCCCTGGAACTGGGCATGTTACTTTTCTCCCTTGAGGATCTCGGCGATCTGCTCGACCGAAAGCACCCGGCCCTTGCTTTTCACTGTTCCATCAATAGCCAAGGCAGGAGTCATCATGACGCCCATTTCCATTATGTCGTCGCTGGAGGTAATTTTTTCGATCTCAGCCGTCATGTTGAGGGATGTGAGCGCTTGTCTCGCATGTTCCTCCAATAACTTACATTTGGGACAACCGCCTCCAAGAATTTGAACTTTCATGTTTTATCTCCTTATGTGAGCCTTTATTCACATATATACTGCGTGACGCAATTCCTGTCAATACGGAAATAAGATTTTTAAAATTGGCTCACCATACTGATTTAACAGAAAATTGACAGTATCCTGCTTTCTCGCTTGGTATATTGAACATGCGATTATTGATGGAGAGGAGTGATCCATGAAGCAGGTCCTTTTTCTCTGCGTGCATAATTCGGCACGAAGCCAGATGGCAGAAGCTTATTTGAACCGCCTGGGTAAAGGCAAATACCGGGCCGAGAGCGCCGGCCTGGAGCCTGGGAACTTGAATCCTTTCGTCGTGCGCGCCCTGGCCGAGGATGGTATCGATATTTCGGGCAAGGCCACCAGGGATGTGTTTTCCCTGTACAAGGCGGGCAAAACCTACGACACGGTGGTCACTGTCTGTTCCAAGGAAGCGGCGGAGCGTTGCCCGATATTCCCCGGTAAGGTGGAGCGCCATCATTGGCCCTTTGACGACCCTTCCAAATTCACCGGCAGCGATGAGGAAATCATGGCCAAGCTGCGGATCGTCCGGGATCAGATAAAGGGAGCGGTCAAGGAATTCATCGCCTGCGACAATTGACCTCAAAGCATAAGGCCGGTACTATGTGAGCAATGAGTGACATAATAGCCCCTGCTCAGTTGCAGAGGGAAACAGCAATTTTCAAAGCCCTGTCCAGCGAGGCAAGGCTGGCCATAATCTACGCACTGAAGGGCGGTGAGAAAAGCGTGGGCGAGTTGGTGGATATGCTCGGTGCCTTGGAATGTGCGTGTTCCGTGGAAAGGACCAATATTTCCAAGCACTTGGCGGTGCTCAAGGAAGCAAGCATCGTGTCCTGCCGGGATGAAGGCCTAAAGCGCATTTATAGTCTTGCGCTGCCCTGCCTAGCCTCGATATTCGACTGTGTTGGAACCACGCTGGGCTCGCCCGCTGCCCGCGATAAAGCCAAGCCTTGCGGGTACTGCGGCGACACTCCCTGCAAAAAAGAGGAATAGATGGAGACAATCCTATTGTACCTGGCTGCCGGAATAGGTCTGGGAATTTCATTTTTCAAGGACAGAAAAAAGACAAAAATGGCGCTTAAAAAGGCGTTAAAAGCCTTTGAGGGCATTCTCCCTCAATTCCTGGTAGTCCTCATTTTAGTGGCAATCACGCTTTCGGTGCTCGACACCACAACTATATCCCGCTTCCTCGGGACAAAAAGCGGCTTTTTCGGTGTCCTGGCGGCTTCCCTGGTCGGCGCAATTACACTGATTCCGGGCTTTATCGCGTTTCCTGCGGCGGCTGCCCTAATGCGGAACGGCGCCGGGGCTACCCAGATAGCAGCCTTTGTTTCCAGCCTCATGATGGTGGGCGTGGTAACCCTGCCCATGGAAATAAAACATTTCGGAAGGAAAGCCGCGTTTATGCGGAATGCCCTGGCATTTATATTTTCCCTGATCGCGGCAGTATTTGTCGGCTGGGTGGTGGGTCTATGAAAGAACAGCATAAAAAACCCGGGGCCAAGCGCTATCTGGGAGTGATAATCGCCGGTGCGGCCTTCCTGATCTTTATTCTCGCCCTGCCCTCCTACAGGGAAAAATCCGTATCCATGATGGTATACCAGGCTAAAACCATGCTCCTGGTAATCCCGCCGATTTTCGTGCTCCTGGGGCTGCTGGATGTCTGGGTGCCCAGAGAGAAGATGATAAAATTCATGGGCAAGGGCTCTGGGATAAAGGGTTCGGTGCTCGCATTTCTCCTGGGTTCCTTCGCCGCCGGCCCCCTCTACGGTGCTTTTCCCGTCGCCGCGGTCTTGATGAAAAAAGGCGCGTCCTTTTTCAATATCCTGATTTTTATCGGCGCCTGGTCCACCACAAAGATCCCCATGCTCCTTTTCGAAATGTCTGCCTTGGGCAACCGATTCGCGCTTTCCCGGCTGGCCATCGATATCGTGGGAATAGTCCTCATCGCCTGGGCCATGGCCTCTGCCTTGGGTAAAGTAGAGATAGAGAAGATTTATACAAACGCCGAGACATTGGAGTAGAACTAGGCCTGGTCCTCGATGACCTTCCAGCGGCCTTCTTCGTATTTAAAGCGCTCCGCCTTCATGTCCAGGACCCTTCCGTCCTCGCCGGCCATTTTTACCGTACCGGTGAGGGCGTTTACCTCGACAACCTTGAACAGGCTTCCGTCATAGGTAAACTTGACTCCTTCCTGGGGCAGTTCCCGCCGGGCATCCTTATAAAATTGATGTTCGTAGCTCAGGCAGCAGAGAAGGCGGCCGCAGGGGCCGGAAATTTTAAGAGAGTTAAGAGAAAGGTTCTGGTCCTTAGCCATTTTTATGGATACCGGATTGAGCCTGTCGGAAATGCCGTGACAGCAGAGCACCCTGCCGCAGACCCCGCAGCCCCCGGTTACCCGCGCCTCATCCCTTACACCGATCTGCCTAAGCTCAATGCGCATCTTGAATACAGAGACCAGATCCTTGACCAGTTCGCGAAAATCCACCCTCGACTCGGCGGTAAAATAGAATAGTATTTTAGGCTCATCCAGCAAATAGTGGGCCGACACGAGCTTCATAGGGAGATTTCTTGCCCAGATCTTGTCCCTGCAGAGCACGTAAGCCTGCTGCTCTTTTTCCCTGTTCTCGTTGAGCCTGCGCAGATCGTCGATGCCCGCCGGCCGCTCTATCAGCACAAGCTCGTCGGGATTTATCGAAGCCTTATCGAGGACAATTCCCTGAACCTCGACAATATCTTTACCGTATTTTGTGGGGGCAACTACGAGTGAGCGAAGCGGAATGCGCTGTTCCGTCGAATCAGGCGAATTCTCAGGGGCAGCTCCCTGGCCGACGGGGCCCTCCAAGAGAAGCTCCAATTCGGCCCGGCTGCGAAAATGCGGCCAGTCGCTGCCGAGATGGACATAATACCCAAAGGATGTTTCCGATGAGTGGAGGGTTTTAAGCCTATAGATTGGCTCAGGAGTATCTTCGGATTCCTTTGGCTGGGTTTTGGGCGCAGCAAGCGGTAATTCGGCGGTTCCATCCTGTATATCGTCAGTAAGATCGACCCCCTCGGGCTGGCCGGTCAGCATATCGGACATGGCAAAACTCCTCGTGTAAAAGCCTTAAGGCCGAGCAGAGGCTCCGCCAGGGCTTGTCGTTATAGTATCATGAACAAAGAAGAATTGAAACATCGGCAGCCTGTCGGCAAATCCTCACTCTCGGATTTGGATCGAAGCGTCGGCGACCTCACCCTCGAAAAGCGCTCCTTGTTCCATCGAAAAAACTCTGCTGCTCAGCCTAGCCCGGACCTTGGCGGTTTCGGTGAGCCTGATGCTCTTTTCAGCCTTAATACTGCCTATGAGAATACCAGCTACGATTACATCCTGGGCTTCTATGTCGGCTTCCACCCTGGCCTCTTGTGCAATCACCAGGGCCCCGTCTATCGAAATCTTTCCTCTGGCTCTGCCTTCGATTCTGAGCAGCCCCGAGCAGGAATAGTCGCCGTCAAGAAATGAGTCGGGACCAAAAACGGATTCAGCGCCTTTCTTCATCATTTAATCGCTTTTCGCACGTTGAGAAAGCGCAGGGGGTCGATTATCGATGTACCCAGGTGGACCTCATAGTGCAGATGAGGTCCTGTGGACTTGCCAGTATTGCCCAAGCTGCCGATAACCTGGCCCTGGGCCACCTGCTGACCGTTCTTTACGCGAATCGACCTGAGATGGCCGTATCGGGTGATAAAACCATGACTGTGCTGAATCGTGACACTGTTGCCCAGGTCGGGCGTATAACTGGCGTTGATTATCTTCCCGTCGGCGGCAGCTAAGATTGGATCGCCGGAACGATAGGTTGAAATATCGATACCCGTATGCAAATACCACTGACCAGCGGAGAATGGATGTTCGTTCTGGCCGAAATACATTGAGATATGCCCCAGGCCCCCCTGGATTGGCCAAATATTGGGGATCTCGGACATGATATCTTTCTGCGCTGCTACGGTGTTGGTGATCCGCTCCAGGCCGGGAACGGCCGATTCCAGATAGGCGGATAAACCTTTCAGGCGCTCGACTTCCCGAAATGCCAGACCTCCGGAGGATGGCATGGCGAGCAGGCTGGCCAAGCCGGCGGCCTGCAAGGCCTGTTCAGCCGGCAGAGCGGCCTGCTTCGGCTCTCCTGAGGCGCCGATGGCTAAAAGATCGGCCAGCCGCGATTCGAACCTCAGGGCTGAGCCAACCAAAGCTTCGGCGCTGTCCCGCAGTTCGTCCACAGCGGCTTGGGCTTCCGCCGCTCGACCTTGGGCTATGCGAAGCTGAACCCTCACAGCCAGATAACGCGTAGAGGCAAAGATTGAAAATCCCAGCATTGCGATAAAAAGAAGACCGCCCAGCCCGAGGAGGAAACGGCTTATTCTGAAGCGTCGGGAATGGGCTTCGGAATGGGGGACAAAGACAATGGTCGTCATGGCGCCGAGCCATGCGGCAATTCGCCGTGGCACCGCTACAAAGCCTCCGAAAAAAGCCTTTGTCCCCGCCACGAGCCTGACATAAAAAAGTTTTTCTCGTTTTTTGTAGCTGCGCAGGCCCTCGGGCAAAGGCTTCTCCTTCTCTGTATAGTAGTTAAAACAGCGCCAAACTCGAGCCGTTTCACGAAACGGCGGGGCTAAAGGCCTATAACTTTAACATCGGCCGCAGATACTGTCAAAGGAGATGAAGAAAGCTCTCTCAGGCACAGGCCGAAATTACCTGGCGATGGTATCCTTGCGGCAGCCTGCTGAAAGTCCTTTATCAAAAAGGAAAATTTTAGTACATTTCAGTTATACGTATACTATTCTTACCACAATAAACGAGGTATTTATATGTCGACCTATGCTTTTAAGACCGAAGTAAGCCAGCTGCTGGAACTCATCACTCATTCGCTCTATTCCCATAAGGAAATCTTCCTGCGGGAGCTTGTTTCCAATGCCTCCGATGCCATCGACAAACTCCGCTATTTGTCGATATCCGACGACGCCTATAAAGCGATCAATGTTGAACCCAAGATAAGCGTATACGTGGACGACAAAGCCAAGACCATTGTCGTTTCGGACAACGGGGTAGGCATGAACGAGGAAGAGCTGGCTGAAAATCTGGGAACCATTGCCCGCTCAGGCACCAAGAGTTTCCTGGAAAAGCTCTCCGATTCGGATCGGAAAAACTCCAACCTCATCGGCCAGTTCGGCGTGGGCTTCTACTCGGTGTTTATGATTGCCGACAAGGTGGAAGTGATCAGCCGCAAGGCCGGCACGGACAAGGCTTATTGCTGGTCCAGCGCGGGCAAGGGCGAGTTCAGCATTGACTCATCGGTGCGGGAAGGTTTTGGCACCGATGTAAAAATTTTCGTCAACAGCGAGGGTGAGGAATACCTCTCCCGCTGGTCGCTGGACAGCCTCTTGCGCAAGTATTCCAACCACATCGCCTATC
>JAVEYV010000149.1:0-5809 GCA_034003305.1 Spirochaetia bacterium
CACGAAGGAAGGATCAAGGCACAGAAGATCGGCCGGGCATGGCGCATCAGCCAGGAGGCGCTCAAGGAGTTTTCCCATGCCGAACTTGCGGCTCCGGCCAGGGAGGTCGAGCCGGTGGATTTTAACAGCATAGGGGAGCGTATGAGGGTATCTGCGGTGATCGAGATCAACGAGCAGAATTCCGAGGAGGCTTCGCGGCTTTCCAATACCTTGATGGCCGCTTTGAACTGCAAGGATCCGTCTTGGGGGAACTCCCGCTTCGACTGGTTTTACTATCCCGAGGCGAAGAAGGCGAAATATGTTCTGTACGGGACTCCGGCATTTATCGGCGAGATAATGGTTATGTTCTCCAGGTTGGCGGGCGGCCAGGGAGGAGAACCATGAGTCGGTCTGTCTATAAATCAGAAGAGGGGCGAAGGCTGATCGAGGCGGCCTATAGGGAGCACCTGAATTCAACTTTAGGCGCCGGGCTCGTGAAGAGGACTGTGGAAACGGACATGGGGAGCACCTTCGTGCTTGAAAAGAGCGGGGCGGGCAAACCGCCGGTGCTGCTTCTGCACGGCTCGGTTTCGAACTCGGCTTCCTGGCTGGGGATTATCCCATTTTTCACCGAGCGATTCAGCGTGTACTGCCTGGATATCCCCGGCGAGCCAGGTTTGAGCAGCCCTAAGCGATTCTCGCTGAAATCCGATTCGCCGGCGCTCTGGCTGCGGGGCGCCTTGGACGCCCTGGGGCTGGAAAAAGCCGCCTTTTTGGGGATGAGCCTGGGCGGCTGGTATGCGTTGAATTTTGCGGTGAAATACCCCGAGCGGGTTGGAGCGCTGTCGCTGATAAGCGGGGGCGGGATAGGGCCGGAGAAGCCTGGGTTTATCTTCAAAGCCATGTTCTATCTGCTGCTGGGGAAGAAAGGCCAGCGGCTGCTCAATAAGGCAATCTATCACAAGGTAGAAATGCCGAAGGAAATTCTCGAGTATCAGGCGCTGGTGTCCAGGCATTTCAGGCCGGTGAACGAAGGCCTGCCGAGGTTTTCGGACGATGAGATTAGGTCGCTGAGAATGCCGCTGCAGTATTTCGGCGGGGCCCAAGACGCGCTCTTGGACGCGAAAACCTCGGTGGAGCGTTTATCAGCCTTGCTGCCCCACGCAGAGGCTCATTTACTGGAAGATACGGGGCATGCCATCATCGACAAGTTCGATGCGGTGTATGAATTTTTAATCAGAGCTTGGGGGAATGGTGGAAAGGATGCATGAAGATTATACCTCGATAAATTCCCGATTCGTGGATTCCTGGGTGGACGGAGGCTGGGAATGGGGCCTGCCGATAGACCATGAAACCTTTATGAAGGCGAAAGAAGACGACTGGTCCGTGGTATTGACGCCGACGATACCTGTGCCGCGAACGTGGTTCGGCGACCTGAAGGGCAAGAAGATTTTAGGATTAGCCTCGGGGGGAGGGCAGCAGATTCCGATCTTTTCGGCCGCGGGGGCTCGATGTACGGTGATGGATTACTCTGAACGCCAGCTTGAAAGCGAAAGGTTAGTGGCTGGACGGGAGGGCTACGAGGTCGCCATTGTTAAAGCCGATATGACGAAAGCATTTCCCTTTGGCGACGATTCTTTCGATTTGATATTCCATCCGGTTTCGAATTGCTACGTAAAAGACGTGCTCCATGTCTGGAGGGAGTGCTCGAGAGTCTTGCGGCAGGGGGGCGTTCTGCTGGCGGGGCTGGATAACGGCATCAATTTTCTTTTCGATGAGGATGAGACAAAAATGGTGCATAGCCTCCCCTTCGACCCGCTCTCCGATCCCGATCTGTACAAGGAGTCGATTCAGAGAGACTGGGGGATTCAGTTTTCGCACTCCATCGAAGAGCAGATCGACGGGCAGCTGAAGGCGGGGTTCAAGTTAACCGATATTTTTCAGGACTATAATTCCAGCGGAAATCTCAAGGACAGGGGAGTGCCGACCTTTTACGCCACCAGGGCGGTGAAGGAGTGATTGTCTGGGCAGATGGGGCTGCGGAGGAGCAACTGCTTAGGCCGACGGAGCTGGGGGAGCAACTTATTAGGCTAATGGGGCCGGGTTGGCGCTTTCTGCGGCTTTGGGGAGGCCGGCGGACATTAGCTTTTTTCTGCCCAGCACCGTCGCGGCGGTGAGAAGCATGGCAGCCCCGGTGCCAAGGAGCAGGATTTCTATGCTGATTTTATCCGCCAGTGGGCCGAAAATCAGCATGCCCAAGGGCATGAGCGATGAAGAGATCATCGTCATCACGCTGAAAACCCTTCCCATATATGATTCTTCCACATGTTCCTGGATCATTACCATGGAAGGGGTATTGTAGAACGGCAACGATACGCCGAAGACTCCCATTACGATGAGATAAAGCCAGAATTGACCCGTCAGGCCTAAGGCGATGGTGCAGAGAGCCATGACGATGTTCGACATAACCATTGTTCGCATTCTGTTCTTAAACCCGCCCCAGGCCGCAATCAGCAAGCCGCCGGCCATCATTCCCACCGAAAACAGCATTTCTATCGCGGTCAGCCGCCATACTTCCTCACCGAAACGCCGGGCTGTCTGCAAGGGCGTGAGCAGGGCCGCTGGCGTAACCATGATGAGGAAGCTGCCTACGTAGATAAAGAATCCCACAAGAAATCGATGCTCCTTGATATAGCGGAAGCCGTCGATCATGTCCTTGAAATAGGGGATTGCCTGGCCTTGAGGATTTTTTGCCTGGAGGGCTTTTGCGTGAGGAGCGACTTTTAAAAAGCCGGTCAGAAGGATGATTGCCAGGGCGGCGGTGAGGACGTCGATAAAGAAAATGGCTTCGATCTTCATGAAGGAGTAAAGCACTCCGGAAAGCAGGGGCGCAGCGAGGCTGAGGGCGGATTGTATGCTGCCGTTTATTCCATGGACCTTGGTAAGGGATTTCTGAGGCACCATCTGGGGCAGGATCGCTCCGACGGCGGGCTGTTGGACGGCTGATCCGAAGGCTCGTATTCCTGCCACGAAGAACATGAGGGGGATGGATCGGTTTCCTGCAAGAAAGACCGCCGCCATGATCAGGGTAACCAGGGCAATGAGCGCATCGGACAGAATAATGAGTTTTTTTCGATCATAGCGGTCTGCCCAGACGCCGGCGAAGGGAGAGAGAAAAAAGGTGGGGAGAAATCCGCAGATAATATAGAGGGTCATCATTAGACCGGACTTGGTTTCGAGGGTTATATGCCACATGAGGGCGTACTGCACTAGGGAGGATCCGAGTAGTGATAGGGCTTGGCTTGAGAGGAAAATTGTTGTGTTTTTCTTCCAGGACGTATCGGCCTGCATTGTGGCAGCTTCGAGCATGGGCTCGAAGATACTACGCCCGCAGGCATTTTGCCAATCGCTTGCTCACGGGGAGGGCTTCGATATAGGCTGGGAGAGGCGGATGAGCAGCTCTGGCAGCAAGGAGGGTTTTATGAGTCCGATTAAAATGCAGCGGATAGAATCGGGGCTCCGTCTGGCCCTCGATTTGGTTTCCTTTATCAATACGCGGGCGCTGGGGTCTATTTTAGGCTTGCTGAGCGAGGGCTGTGTTGTGGAGAGCGAGGGGCGGGCGCCGTCGGATTCGGTATTCAAGGGTGCGGCGGAGATACGCGGGTATTTTGTTGCTCTATTTGCGAAGAAAAAGGGTCTGGTATTAAGGGTTGAAGAGCTCTTCGGTTTTGGGCATCGCTGCGTTGCCGCATGGGAAGGCGGCTGGGAAGAAAACGGAAGCAGGCAAACGCTTAGGGGGATTTTTATCGTGCAGGAAAAGAACGATAAAATCGACAAGGTTTCCATATACACGAAAAGCGGCAAGGGCGAGTAAAGGGAGTACAATGCGGGAAAATGGCGGAATAATGACGGGTGTGTCCCTGGTGGGCATGAAATCCCTGAAAGAGATTGAAGCATACATAGGAGAGATTGGGGCTGAGGCTCGCTTTGAGCTTTCGTACCAGATGAGCAGTGATTTTTTAGCCCAGGCAGGGCCGCTTTTCCGAGGAAGGGTGTTATCGGCTCACGCTTGCTGTCCGTCTACGGAGTTTTTTCCCAATCTAGCCAGTGCCAATCCTTCGGTTGTGGCGCAAAGTCTGGCGGATATGGAAACTACCTTGGCCACTGCCGTGGATTTTGGAGCAAATATTGTAGTGCTTCACGCAGGATATGTTACCGACCTGGCAATGCCTTCGTCCTTTGCCGCCCGGAAGGCGATACTGGCCCGGCCGGAATTCATCAAGGACATCAGGCACGCTAGCGGTGCTATTTGCGGACCGGAGTATTGCCAAAGCCCGGGGTACAGGCCTTTTGCCGAAAGGGCTAAGGAACGGCTGGTGGCCCTGGCTCGCCGGTATGCTCGCGCGGGAGTTAGACTGGCAGTGGAGAACCTCAATCCGAGGGTGGGGTATCTATTCCACAGTCCACAGGAGATGCTGGAACTGGCTGTGCTGGACTCTGATCTATGGCTCTGCCTGGATGTGGGGCATTTGTACATAACCTCCTTCGCATTTGGCTTTGACTATCTTGAGGGCTTGAGGACTATTATTGGAAGCGGAAAGGTAGCCAGCTGCCATCTTCATGCGAATTCTTCTGGACCGGATCGCTACAAGGATGATCACTTTAGCTTGGAAAGGAGGGGCTTCCCTCTTGAAGAGGTTTTGGGGGTAGTGGCGTCTTCGGGGGCCAACCTGATCGTGGAGGCGGTGGAGGATCTGGCGAAGAATACGCGAATTGTGCAAGCGGCCTTAGCAGGCCGGGGAGTTGTATGACCTACGCCGAGTTGATGGCTGGAGTGTCAGAATCCCAGAAGAAGGATTTAAATCTGGGGATGTTCAAGGCTTATGACATTCGAACTAAAAGCTCCCGTTTGACGCCGGAGCTTATACGGCGCCTTATGGCAGCGATAGGGCAGTATGCTATCGAGGTGCTAGGCACCCGGCGGATAATGCTGGGCAGGGACGGCAGAATTGCGGCACCTTCTCTTATGGAGACCGCCCTGGAGCTGCTGCCCGATATGGGCATCGATGTACTGGTAAATCCGCTTCCCATTTCCACCTGTCAGTTTTATTTCAGCCACATGCAGAATCCGGACTGCGCCGCGGTGATGCTTACTGCCAGCCACAACCCAGGAGAATATATCGGCCTTAAGTTAATGGCTCCGGGGTTGAGAACCTTGGCGATGGATTCGGGGCCGGCGGGGGGCATAGCAGGAATCCTAGCCTACTACCTGGAAGGGACACCCCCGGCGGGGAGTCGGACGCAGCGGGGAAGGGTTGAGGTACGGCATTATTTGGATCCATTCATAGATTATTCTCTGAGGCTTGCCGGGGTTGGCAAGGATTCGCTGGCGGGGCTGCCCCTAGTGACCGATTTTTTAGGCGGCACCGCGGGGACGGAGGTTGCCGAGGCTTTCGGCTATGCCGGGGCGGAGCTGAGGATGCGCAATCTTGTACCCGACGGGCGTTTTCCCGCAGGGGATCCGAATCCGGGTATAGCGAAGAGTATTAGGCCTACCAAGGATTTGTTGGCCGGGGGCGGGTTTCTTTGCGGGATTTGTTTCGACGGTGACGGGGATAGGGTGGATATTCTGGATGCCCGGGGGGAGCAGCTTTCGCCGAGTTTTAATCTTTCGGTGCTGCTGCCGGAGATTATGGGTATTTATAAAGGGGCGCACAGAGGGGGAGCCTTTGGCAGGGCTGCGCCCTGGAGGCCGCGGATCTACGCCGATGTTAAAACCAATCCTCTGGCGCTCCAGGCTCAAGCACGGCAGGGATTGGAGGTGCAGATA
>JAVEYV010000150.1:0-5772 GCA_034003305.1 Spirochaetia bacterium
GCATGTGGCCAGGTTTCCGCGGCGGCGAAAACCTGGCCACGCCGCCGCGTAGAAGCATTAGGCGGCACTGTGCTATAGTTGCCGCCGAATGAATATTCTATCCATGTCCGGGACTGCGGTCGCCCTCAAAGACGGCTATCTCTTCGAAGACCTCGACCTGGGCCTGGAGGCCGGCGAGCACATCGGCCTGGTGGGCAAAAACGGCTGCGGCAAGACCACCCTGCTCAGACTAATCGCCGGCAGCCTGGAAGCGGATAAGGGCACCCTGGCCCGCCGGCGCAATCTGGCTGTCTCCAGTCTGGAACAGATCCCTCAGTTCAAACCCGGCACAAGCCTTGCGGAGTTTCTCTATTCGGGCAAAGCCCATGAGATTGGGCTTACGCTCTCACTCAAGACAGCCAAGGGCAGGGAACTGGCCAGAATTGAAAAGGAACTCGAAGCCTCAGGCCCGGTTCCCCTGGAAAACCGCTACGCCTCTCTCTGCGCCGAACTGGGCCTTGGCGATATGGAAAAGCTCATGGACACCATGTCCGGGGGAGAGATCAAGAAAGCCGCCCTGGCCAGAACCCTGGCCCCCAGATCCGATCTGGTGCTATTAGACGAACCCACCAACCATCTGGACCTGGATTCCATAGAATGGCTGGAAAACCGCCTCTCGAACTCGAAGTTCGCCTTCGTGCTGGTAACCCACGACCGATGGTTTTTAGACGCCGTGGCCGACTCCATCCTGGAGATCGACAGGCGGAAGGTATTCCGCCACCCAGGCAACTATACGGCCTACCTGGAGCGAAAGGCAGAGCGCTGGGCTTCCCTGGAGGCGGCTGAAGGGCGCAGGGCGGCCAATCTCAAGATCGAGATGGCCTGGCTCATGCGGGGCGCCAGAGCGAGAGCTACCAAGAGCGAGCGCCGCAAGGACGAAATCAAGGCCTTGCAGGCCTCGGTCCTGGAGAAGCCCGCTTCCAGCTTCGTCTTTTCCTCGGCCGAAAGCAGGCTGGGCAAGAAAGCGGTAAAGATCGAGGCAGTCGGGCTTCGCTACGGCGAAAGGCGGATCTTGAAGCCCTTCAGTTACGAAATAGTCCCTGGAGCCCGCCTGGGAGTGGTCGGTCCCAACGGCTGCGGCAAGACCAGCCTCTTGGACATGATTGCCGGAAAACTCAAGCCCAGCGACGGCGGCATTGTCCGGGGGGAAACGGTCAGGATTTCCTATTTCGAGCAAGACGGCGATTCCATTCCTGAGGGCATTTCCGTTGTGGACTACATTCGCGATCACGCCGAACGAGTGAGAGTTTCCGAGGGCGCGGCCCAGGATGCTTCCCTCCTTTTGGAGCGCTTCGGCTTCGACAAGAATTTCCAGACCCTGCCGGTGGAAAAACTCTCCGGCGGCGAACGGCGCAGGCTCCAGCTTGTCCGCATTCTCGTCGAGGCGCCTAATTTTCTGCTTCTGGACGAGCCCACCAACGATCTGGACATAGAGACGATCGAGGCTTTGGAAGAGTTTCTGGAAGGATTCCAGGGCTGCATCGTCGCCGTATCCCACGACAGGGCCTTTCTGGACCGGATCGCCCAGTTCCTTCTGGTGATAGAACCCAGCGGGGATGTATCGCCCTTTAACGGTTCCTATGTCGAATGGAGAGAAGCCAAGGCTCTCCAGACCGAAGCCTCCAGCACGAAAAAGGCGGCCTCGGCGGCCAGGGGCGCTGCTTCGGCGACTCAGGGCGCTGCAAAAGGCGCGGCCTCGTCGACTCAGGGCGCTGCCCCGAGCGCGGCGCCCGCCCGTAGGTCCAAGAAGCTCAACTTTGCCGAGCGCCGGGAACTGGATGAACTTCTGCCTCGGATCGACGAACTGGAAACCGAAAAAGCCGACCTGGAGTCCCTCTTTGCCCAGGCGGGCGCCGCCCCCCGGGAGCTCAGGCCAGCCCAGCTTCGCTACGATGAAGTTGTGGCCCTCATAGAATCCTTGAGTCTCCGCTGGGAAGAACTGGCCCACAAGGACGCCCAGACATGAACGCCCCAGACGGCGGCAAGGCTGCCCGGAAAGGCCCGGAAACCCAGGCTGAACCAACGACTCCGCGCCCAGGCAGCGGCAGCTCCTTCGACTTCCTCTCCCCCGACATAATCCTGGACGCCGTGCATTCGGCCTACGGCTTAAAGCCGGACGGAAGACTCAGTCCCTATTCCAGCTACGTCAACCGCGTCTACGGGTTGAGCTGCGAAGACGGTGATGACTATGTCGTCAAATTCTATCGTCCTGGCCGTTGGAGCCGGAAGGCGATTCAGGAAGAGCAGGACTTTATCGAAGACTGCCAAAAGGCCGAGATCCCCGTGATCGCTCCATTGAAAAACTCCCAAGGGGAAAGCCTCTCGGCCCTCGAGCTCGAGCTCGAGTCCGATGAAGAGCGCAGCCAGGAAATTTTGCGTTTTTTCTTCACCCTCTATCCAAAAAAAGGAGGAAGAAACTTCGACGCGGAAAGGGATACGGACTGGCTCAGGCTGGGCAGGCTCGCGGGAAGGCTCCATGCGACGGGTTCACTCAGGGACGCTCCCTCCAGGGTGAGGATAGGACCCGAGCTCGCCTTGGAAAATCTAGAAAAAATCGAAACCCTCATCCATCCAGAATTCAGACAGGAATTCGCCGGGCTCTGCCGGGAAGCGATACGCGCCGGTTCCCAGGCCATGTCTTCGGCCCGGCTTCAGCGAATCCACGGCGATCTCCATCGAGGCAATATTCTGGAGCGTCCGGACGAAGGCCTTCTCCTCCTGGATTTCGACGACATGGCTGTCGGGCCGCCTGCCCAGGACCTTTGGCTCCTCCTGCCGGGGCGCGCATCGGACTGCGGCCGGGAGCTCTCCCTTCTCGTGGAAGGGTATTCGGAGTTTTTCAAGCTTGAATCGGGAAGCGTCGCTCTCATAGAAACCCTGCGCTTTTACAGGATGCTCCACTTCCTCGCATGGAGATCCCTTCAGCGTCAGGACCTGTGGTTTAAAAAAGACTTTCCCGATTGGGGAAGCAGGGCTTTCTGGATACAGGAACTGGAGGATTTTCGCGAGCAGGCGAAAAGTATCATTTCTGAAGACTGCGAAGACGCTGGGCTATGAAGCTTCCTCCCAGGACCAGCGCTATCCCCGCAAGCTGATTCATCCTGAGGCTTTCTCCAAGGACAAGAATTCCCGCAAGCACGCCGAAGGGTACCTCGGTATAGGAAAGAGCCCCGTACTGGAAGAGTGACAGACGCTTCATGCCGAAGAAAATCAGCCCGAATCCGATATATCCCACCATGAGGCCGTAAAAGGCTCCCAGCCCGATATTGGCGATCGATGCGCCGGGAATCTCCGCGATGAGGAAGGGCAGAAACACAATGCCGCCCGCGGCGTTCTGGAAGTAGACCGTGTCCACTTCCTTTACTTTTTTCAGCGCTTCCTTGAACATAACGGCGGTAACGGCATAGACAAAGGCGGATATGATCATGATGATGCTGCCCGAAAGATCCCTGCGGGACAAGGCAAGTCCATTATGCAGATTCATGAGCGCCACGCCGGAAAGCGAGATAAGGAGCACCCCAACCCTCGAAAGCCCCAGTTTCTTCTTTTCTCTTACGCTGTCCACCAGAAGGGCGAAGACCGGCCAGAGGTACAGAAGCACGATGGCATTGCCCATGCTGGTCAGCTTGAAGGCGAGGACAAAAAGCAGCATCCTGAAGCCGTTGAGGGCGCTGGCTAAAAACAACTTTTTCCTCATTCCGGGCTTTCCGAAGAGCAGGCCGTGCCGCCATGCCGAGGGAAGGGCGAAAAGGAAGGGGGTGGTCATTCTCAGGGAAGTCATGGCCATGCTGGAAAAGGGAAGGCTCTTGATAAAAAGCCCGCTGGAGGCGCAGATCGCCGTGGCCGCAAGCACCGCCAGCACGGGCAGAGCCCGGCCGCCCTTCGAATCACTCATCGAAATACTCCCTTCTTTGGAATAAAGGCCGCGACTCAAAGGGCGATGAGCGTGATGGTGATAGTGTTCGACGCAGCGCCGAGCCAGACCTTGTGTTTATCGAAACCGCCGGGTATTCCCATTTTTTCGAATCTACTCAACCCTATCGGTTCTTTCGGTATGCCTAGAAAGCCCTTGTCCAGGGCTCCGTTTCCGTTTATATCCTGAAACATCGAAACGACATAATACCCCTCGGGCAGCCGCAGAATGGTCTCCACAACCTCGCCATCGGGATCGAGGATGAGGCCGGTATGGGCGTTTTCCGATTTAAAGCCTTCCTGGCTGTCGTACACAGCCACGTAGAGCTTTCCTTCGCCTTTCAAGCCCTTTACGATGAGGCGTATATCCACTTCCTGCGCGCCGAGAATGCCCACGGCCAGCGAAGACATCAGCACCGCAAGTAACCCGGAACCCTGCCATAACCTCATGTATACCCTCCCCGGCCGTCCTTAACCGCAGGCGCGAAGCCCTGCCTGACACAAGATACCCCTGCAGCCGGAGAACCGCAACGGGGCGTCGTCTAGCTTCCTCCCCACAAGCATCGTACAATTGCTGCATGAGCGATTTGGATCCCCGGGCCCTGGCCCGCCGCGTGAAGGAATCGGATTCCCTGCTGGAGGGCTTGCATTCGGGCAAGGCTCGCTCCGTCCTATGGCGAAGCGGGCTCACCGTCCACGAAGAGCTTTTACCCAGCAACGCAACTTATGCAGGCACAAACATTGAAGAAATACGTTACGGGTTTTCTGACAGCCCCTTTGGCGTATGCCGCATCGAGCTTGGCCCCCAGGGAATCCTCGGCCTGGATTTCCTGAATTCCCCTGAGGACATGGATCCCGCCGCGGCGCAAAGCCGCATGGGACGCCGCTGGCCCGGCACGGTCTGCCTGCAGGATCAGGGTCTGGCCGAAACAAGCGCTGGGGACATATTCTCCCGGAATTCCAGGACAAGCATTTCTCTTCATCTAAGAGGCAGTTCGTTTCAGCTGAAAATCTGGCGCAGCCTTTTAACCATCCCCGAGTCCTTCCTGCTAACCTATGCCCGGCTCGCCGCGCTCTCAGGCTGTCCCGGCGCCTTTAGGGCCGCAGGCAGCGCCCTGGCCTCCAACCCTATAGGCTATCTCATCCCCTGCCATAGGGTGCTGCGGGCCGATGGGCACATGGGAGGCTTTAAATGGGGGCTTGAAAGAAAAAGAGCCATGATCGCCTATGAGGCTCGGTTGCGCGATTCCGGTTTCAGGGCAGCAGAAGATTTCTAAGGTCGTTGATTGTTTTTGCGTAATATGTAGCCTTCGCCCTTGCCAGTTCTTCATCGGAACCGTATCCGTAGCCCACCGCCACCGTAGCAAGGCCGTTTGAGCGCCCACCGGCGATATCGTTTTCTCTGTCGCCTATCATCAAGGTCTGGCCTATGGCAAGGCCGTGCCTTGTTATAAGAATGCCGATTATGTCCCGCTTCTCTATGATGCTGCCGTCCATTTCGCTGCCGAGAATTTCGGTGAAGTAGGGGTCGATAGCAAAATGGGCGCAGACCTTCAGGGCCGAGACAGTCGGCTTGGAGGTGGCGACGAAAAGCTTTCTTCCCGAAGCCTTCAGCGCTTTCAGCAGTTCTTCTATTCCCTCATAGGGCTCGTTCTCGAAAATCCCCTTGTCGGCATAGTATTCCCTGAAATAACTCACCGCGGTCTTGGCGGTATCCTTGTCCATGCCGCAGTGTGTTTCGAAAGAGCCGAAGAGCGGCGGACCCAAGAATTTATCCACCACGGCCTCAGGCAAGGCGGAAAGCCCCATCCTGCGCACCGC
>JAVEYV010000151.1:0-5755 GCA_034003305.1 Spirochaetia bacterium
ATCCGGCAAAATCAAGCGATTGTGCGGCGAAAAAATGTCCATGACCAGGCCTGAAGAAACCTTCGCTCTCACCGGCTTCTGGCCCGGCGGCGTCTGTCCCTTCGGCGTGGATGGCATGAAAATCTATGTCGACGACAGCCTCAGGGCCTGGGAAACTATCTATCCCGCCGCGGGCAACGATGCCACAGGGGTGCCCTTGAGCTACGAAAAGCTGCTCCGAATATGCGGCGGCCTGATCTGTGATGTGACGGCGGAAGAAAGCTTCAGCATCTAAGACTGGGGTATGGATCGGCGTGGTTTGACAGTCTCTGGGGCGGGTCGAGTTGACTTTAGACCCGTCCGTCGTTATGGTCCATATGATGAGTGTAACGACTGGTCTGTTCAACGATGGTTACGTTCCCATAATGGACGGAGTCACGATAACCGTCAAAAACTACGCTTTTTGGCTCGAAAAGATGCTTGGGCCGGCTTATGTCATTACTCCGTACATGCCCAATTACGAAGACATCGATCCATTCAAGGTCATTCGGTATTTGTCGGTGCCGACGATCGTTAGGCCTCCGTATAGGCTCGGTCTTCCGGATTTGGATCTGCGCTTGAAA
This sequence comes from Spirochaetia bacterium, assembly GCA_034003305.1. Taxonomy (GTDB): domain Bacteria; phylum Spirochaetota; class Spirochaetia; order Treponematales; family Rectinemataceae; genus UBA2256. Next base: position 603 of record JAVEYV010000151.1, read on the forward strand.
TATATCCTTAAGAACAGGGATTTCGACATTGTTCATGCCCATACTCCCTTTACGGCCGGGATTCTGGCCAGAAGAGTAGCCAAAGAAAAGAGCATTCCCATAGTTGCCACCTTCCATTCCAAATACCGGGACGATCTTCAGCGCGCCATAGCGATAAAGCCTATTGTGGACGAGCAGATCAAACGAATCGTGGATTTTTACTACAGCGTCAACCATGTCTGGGTACCCCAGGAATCGGTTGCGTTGACCCTTCGTGAATACGGCTATAAAGGGCCTTACGACGTCGTGGAAAACGGTATAGATATGGAGGCTGTCCCCGATATATCCGAACACCGGAAACGTGGCGCCGAACATCTCGATCTCCCTGCCGGCATTCCTGTCGGACTGTATGTCGGTCAGCATGTTTTAGAAAAAAACCTCGAATTTCTCATCAAGGCGCTTCCTCAGGTAATGGAGGCTATACCAGAATTCCGGATGGTCTTCGTGGGCGGAGGATACGCCAAGCCGCAGCTCCAGACTTGGGCAAGCGAACTCGGCATAAAGGACAGGGTGATCTTCCACGATGTCGTGTTCGATAGGGAGCTACTTGAATGTATCTATGCCCGCGGCGATATCTTCTTGTTCCCCTCCCTGTATGATAACGCTCCGCTGGTGGTGAGGGAGGCCGCCGCTTTCAAGACACCTGCGGTTCTCATCAAGGAGTGCACTGCTGCCGAAGTCATTAAGGACGGGATAAACGGCTATCTGAGCGAGAACGATCGGGAAGCCTTTGCCCAAAGGATAATCCAAGCCCTGAGTGACGAAGATAATCATCGCAAAATTGCCGAAAACGCCCAGAAAACGCTCTGCAGAACCTGGAAGGATGTCGTATCCGAAGTAAAAGATAGATACCAGAAAATTTTGGACCGTTGGGAACATTAATTTATTGGGGACATTGATCTAAATTGAAACGGGCTATCCAAGGAATTGGATAGCCCTTCTTTTATAAATCATGAACCAGAAAATTTCTTCGCTTTTCTGGTTTTGCCGAATAGCCTTTACTTACTGCGCGGATTTTGCGGCAGCAAGCGCAGCTGCGTAATCCGGCTCTTGGGCGATTTCCGGAACCTGCTGGGTATAGACAACCTTGTTGTCTTTGTTAAGCACCACCACAGCCCTGGAAAGAAGACCTGCCAGGGGGCCGCTGGTCATCTCGACACCGTACTTTTTGCCGAATTCGCGGTTTCTCAGCTCTGAAAGAGGGACGACAGCCTTGATGCCCTCGGCTTCGCAGAAACGCTTTTGAGCGAAGGGAAGATCCCGGCTTATCGTGAGTACAACGGCGTTGCCCAGGTTTTCGGCGGCTTTGTTGAATGCCCTGGCGCTGGCAGCGCAGACGCCGGTATCGAGGCTGGGTACGATATTGAGTATCTTGACCTTGCCGGCAAACTGGGCAAGTCCGACATCGGAAAGGTCGTCGCGGGTAAGTGAAAACTCAGGTGCCGCGGATCCAACCGCAGGCAGGCTGCCGAGTGTAGAAACCGGGTTGCCTTTAAAAGTAATGGTTGCCATTAAATTCCTCCATAAGCAAATATGCGTACATAAAAATCTGGGTTTTAAAAGTTGTCGGCTTTTAAAACTTTATTGCAATAATCTTTATATAAGATAGTTATAAAAGCTTCCCTTCGGCAAATTACTTTTTTTATAGGATTCTCTGTCATGATTTTTCGAGCCGTTCCTTGAGAAATGCTTCCGCGGTGCGGAACAGGCCTTCTTCATAGTAGACGGTGGGCGAAAAACCAATGAGCTGTCGGGCCTTCGCATTCGAGAAATGATAGTCGTGAGACGCTTGTTCCACCCGATAGCTAGTCAGGGGGGGAGGGCTGCTGCTGCCCATGAGTCGTGCGCCAAAGCACATAATGCTGGCTGAGAGAGCGGCAAGACCGGTCGGAAGACTTTTCGGCTTCTTTTTTGAGCCTACAGCGGCATACATGACACGGCAGTACTCTTTCCAGCTGACTTTGGATCCGTCGGTGAGAAGAATAATCTGTCCTGCCGTTTCGGGAGCCTCCAGGGCGGCCAGCGTGCCTGCGCAGAGGTCATCGATATAGAGAGGGCAGGTGAGTGCTTCACCCCCGCCGATATAGCCGAAAACACCATCGAGGATTGCCTGGTACATCGCGTAGGTGCTGGTTTTGTCCCCCGGACCGTATACATTGCAGGGACGAATCGCAGTGACTTTGAATCCTGGCTCGTTTTTTGACAGAACGTAGTCCTCGGCCATTTTTTTTGTAATAGGATAGGGGTATTTAAGGGGATAGTAGGGTCCTTCTTCGGTGGAATCGACGTGAGGGCCAAAGCCCTGTACCGCTGCCGAACTTACGTAGAGAAAGGTCTTCACCCCGGCTTTGCGGGAGGCCTCCAGAAGCTGTACGGTCGCGTCGTAGTTTGTTCGAACGAAGCTGTCCATCCTGCCCCAATCGAGGGCGAGCGCGGCCGTATGGATAACCGCCTCCACATCCTCCAAAGCCTCTGCGATCCGTCTATGGTCTTCAAGCTCCGCTCTACAGAGCCGAATTTCATCCCCGAAGCGCTCGCGGAGCGAAACCAGTGCTTCGGGAGGCTTTTCCCGTCTGTAGAGGGCGCGGACACTGTCGCCTCCGGCTACGAGCCGCTCGGCCAAATGAGTGCCGATAAACCCCGAAGCTCCAGTGAGCAGAATAGTCCTTCCTCTGTTCATCCCAGGTATCCCGACTGACTCAGAACAATGAAAAGATCTGTTCCGAAACCGATAGCCGCGTGAAGCAAAAATCCCGGAATGATCGATTTCGTTTTCCAGGCGAGAATGCCGAAAAAAATGCCGGCCGGTACCGCGCTCAAGAGTTCGGAGAGCGGATGCCCAAAATGAAGCAAGGTGGAAGGGATTGTTTGAAAAAGAATGAGGGCAGCAACCGTGGACGACACCGTGTTCACTACAAGCGATTCCTTGTTCGCAGAGCTGCGTTCAGCCTCAAGGGCGAGCGGAAGAAGAAGGAATCCTCTGAAAAAAAACTCCCAGGGCAGGTAGTAGAGGAAGGTGTAGGCCGTGAAATGCGCAACAAAAGGAGCAAAACCCGTTGCGCTGACCCGCCGTATCAGGTCCCTGGAGTAGGGATAATAGGCCGCCAGGTCGGGAGAGAGGGCGCCGAGGACTCCTAATCCCGCAGCGAGGGGCAATAGAAGCCAAAACCAGGGCTTTCTCAGTAAGGGAGTTTTGAGTGAAAGCCCGAGAGTCGCCGGCCTTTCTTTGAATAGTAAAGCAACAATGGCTGGAACGATGCCCAGGAGTGAAACGGAAAGGATAAAACGCATCCAGTATCCGGGCAGATCGCCAGGGAGGCTACCGAGAATTGGCAGGCCGCGCGCGGTTTCTGGATCGAGGACGGGGGGGGAAAAGTAATAAAACAGAACGCATGACACTGAGGCCACCGCGGTGTACGCAAGCGGTTTAGGCCATGCGGAGCTTTGCGGTCTCATAGGTTCTTTCCCCGCGTTTTGGATTGATGTAAATCTCAGGCAGGTATACTATCACAGATCACCGGATCGAAAAACAGGAGAGCTGCTTGCGTATCGCTGTTACCGGCGGAACAGGTTTTATTGGAAGCCATGTTGTCGACCTGCTTCTCTCCCAGGGGTTCGAGGTACAGTGTCTCGTTTTACCGGGCGAGGACAGGCTCTGGCTCAAAGGCCTGCCGCTGCGTTTTTTCGAAGGCGACCTCACCGATAGGGAAAGCCTCGTACCGTTTCTTCGCAACTGTAACGCCATCATCAATGCCGCGGGCCTGACTCGCGCCAAATCCGAGGAAGAGTTTTTTAAAATCAATAAAGAAGGCCCCGTGAACCTCGTCGAGGCGGCGCTTTCTCTCGAGGATGGGCCGCGGCATATCCTCTGCATGAGCACTCAGGCGGTGATGGGACCCTGTGCCGAAGGCTGCTGTTCGGTTGAAGGTGATCCTTTAAATCCAATAACGCCTTATGGGAGGAGCAAGGCGGCCATGGAGCAAGCGCTGCTTGACTATGAACTGAGAGGATTGCTGCACTGCACCTTTTTCCGAGCCCCTGGAGTATACGGACCGCGGGACCGCGATTTTTTAAAGTATTTTCGGCTTATAAACAAAGGACTGCGGGTTGTTACCGGCGATAGTCATATCACTTCCCTCCTCTATGTTAAAAGCCTCGCTGCGGCTATCGTCTCTTGCGTCTTGAATCCAAAAGCATTCGGCCAGGCTTTCTTTGTTGCGGATGCCCGGCCTTACGACTGGGACGAATTTTCTGCAATGATTGAAAAGGCGCTGGGAAAGAAGACTTTCAGAATTTATATACCGAATGCTGTAATAGGGATTATTTCGGTTTGTTCCGAAACCTTGAAACCCTTCCTTAAAAAACCTCCGCTGATCGATAAAAATAAAATACTGGAGATGCGCCAACAGCGCTGGGTCGTTTCAACCGCAAAGGCACAAAGCTTGATAGGCTTTTCCCCGCTAGAAAACACCGAAGAAGCGATATCCAAAACCGCCCGTTGGTATTGCGCTCAGGGCTGGCTCCGGGCTGATTCCTTGTCTGAATTCAAGGAGATCGAGGTATAGTAGGCACAGCCATCCCCTATGGTCTGCTCCAAGGTACGATAGGATATCCCCAGTTCATCGATACTCTTTTTATTTGAATAATATGCGGTCCATCCCGAGAGACGCCCGTATGCGAGGGTTAAAAGAGGCCTGCGCCGGGTAAGGCGGGATATAAGTTCTGCGAACCATCCGGCGAACACCAGGACAAATGAAGGAATGACGATGGGCAGGAATTTCTTGCCGGCGTGGTGCGCCATCAGGGAAAGCACCGTTTTGTAAGGTACATTCGCTCCCACCGAAAGATAGGATTCTCCGCTACGCCCGCGGTCCGCGGCGGCGAGTATTGTTTCTGTCAGATCCCGCACATCGACGATCGCCAGGCCTCCGCCGAATGTTCCTACGAAAAAAGGAAGTTTAAACATAGTGCTATAGAGTCTATTATAGGCTGAATCGGGCAGAGGATCTCCAGGTCCCATGATGGAAGCTGGGTTTACGATCACCGCGTCGAGCCCCCTTTCTCGCACAGCCTGCTCGACAATTCTTTGACCGTCTCGCTTCGTGGTCATGTAG
>JAVEYV010000152.1:0-5736 GCA_034003305.1 Spirochaetia bacterium
CAAGGGGCTGGTTTTACTGGTAACGGCGACAATGTGCTTGGAACTGTCCAGCCCTGCTGCCTCCAGCCTTGTCCGTACAAGCGTTTCGTTGGCCAAGGTCTCCTGGGTTGTCCCGCTTTTAGACACCAGGATGAAAAGACTCGTCTCCAGGTCGAGGGAGCCGAGCAGCATGTCCGCGTCATCCGGATCTACATTGGAAATGAAGGCGGCCCTCATTTTTTGCCTGCCCTCGGCCCTTGCCCAGCGCTCCAGGGCCAGGCATGCTGCCCGGGGCCCCAGGTCCGAGCCGCCTATTCCTATCTGCACAGCGCTTTTAAAGGCCTTTCCGGAGGAGCCTCGAATCGCCGCTGCGTGCACCGCCCGGGCAAAATCCGCTGCCTTTAGGCGCTCGCCCTCATAAAATGCCCTCAAATCGGTACCGAGAGCGCCAACGCTGTCTCCAAGCCTGCCTCTGGCCAGGTGGTGCAATACCATGCGGCCTTCGCCGGTATTCATCACAGCACCTGACAGAAGGGCTTGGTATTTTTCCAGCAGCTGCTGCTCGCCGGCAAGACTTTCAAGACAATCGATTATTTCTTCGTCTATGGGTGTCGCCGCGTAGGAGTAGCTGAGTCCCGCGGCCATGTCTACCATGGAAGCGCTGATGCGCTCAGGGCTGAGGAGGCTTCCCACACTCAGTCTGGGCAGGCTTTTCAGCCTTGCAAATGCGGCACATTCATCAAGGTTTTTATAGTTGATCATGTGTTTGTTTCCTTACGCTACATGATATGGTCTAAATCGCTACACTTCAAGAGTGAAAGCGCTTCCCTTTTTGGCGAGGCCCAGTCTTTTTTTTCCATAAAACCAGGAACCTTTCTCAAAAATTCCCTTTGCATGGGCGCTGGCGAGCAAGGCTTCCCGCTCCTCCTGACCCCAGTCTGACAGAAGTCCTGAGCCGGCGCACAGGGGCGGCTCCCCCAGGCTGCCCCGTGGAACCGCGGGATCAATGGCTCCTGCAGTTTCCGCAGTACCCGGAGCGGGGCTGCCTAAGAGCCGGAGACTTTGGCCTTTCTCAAAGCGAAATCGGTTCAACGCATAGAAGCGGCGAAGCTCCGCCAAGCCTTCGGGTTCGTCCGCGGCGCTGCCGTCGCAGACATCGCAGCCCGAACAGGGTGAAGAAAGCTCTCCGCCCATGAGCCTGAGAAGGCTGGCACGCCGGCAGTCCGTGGATTTGCCGTATTCCATAAAGGCTTTTTTGCGTGCCTCCCGAGCGGCCGTCGCCTGGGAAGCCACCGGAATTGGCGGGGCGGCAGTCTGTTTTTGTGCAGGCGCTGCCGATTCCCGGCCAGGCGCTTCCTTCCACAGGTCTTTAATGAGCACGGCCCGGGCTAGATTCCCATCCCTGCCGGCCCGTCCCGACTCCTGTATGTAGGCTTCCACCGAGGGAGGCGCCGAATAGTGCAATACAGACCGAATATTCTTCTTATCCACCCCCATTCCGTACGCGCAGGTGCTTACTAAAATGCCGCCCTCACTCTTCATGAACCAGTCTTCCACGGCTTCTTTTTCTTCCCTGGACAGACCGGCATGGTAAAACTTGACTTCGTCGATCCCCCGGTTGTGTAAGAATTCACACAAAAGCCTGACTCCAGGCCTCGACTGGTCGAAGACTATGAGGGGCCGGGGCAAGGCCTGTACCAGCCTGATCAGACTTCGATTCGGCGAAACACTCAATTCCACGGAGTAGTGAATGTTCGGTTTATCCATATCGGCGGTGATGAGGGAGTAGCTATGGTCGCCGAATAAATACCTGGCTATTGCCTCGCCCACCTGGGGGCTGGCGGTAGCGGTAAATGCGCTGACTACCTTTGGGTTTATGCTCTTGATGCATTCCCCAAGCTTCAGGTATGCCGGCCTGAAGCTCTCCCCCCATTCGCTGACGCAATGGGCTTCATCGATGGCCAGGTGAAACACGGTCAAGGTGGCGATGAGTCTGGCCAACCCAGGAGAGCTTAGGCATTCCGGGTTGGTTATCCCGATCTTGATTTTCCCTTCTCGTAGTGCCGCTATGCCCATTTCCCGTTCGATGTTGTCCATTCCTCCCCGGAAGAGAACACAGGGGATTCCACGCTTTTCCAGGCTTCTCCTCTGGTCATTCATAAGGGCTAAGAGAGGATAGACAACAAGGGTAGGGCCGGGAGCCAGGAGGGCGGGGAGCTGGAAGCAGAGACTTTTTCCAAAGCCGGTGGGGAAGAGGATCATTTGGCGGACAGGCTCCTCGGCCTCGGCGCCATCCAGAACCCCGGCAACGGCCATACGCTGCAGCGGGAAAAGGTAATCGATTCCGAAGCGTTCTTTGGCCAGCACCGCTATGGGGTCATCGGTCAACGCTTCGTTCGGGACTTCATCCATACAGAGAAGACGCGATGGATCGAAAGAAACGATTCAAGAGGGTTGGAACTTTCCTTACAGACCCCTGCGCGGACAGAGTTTTTCCAAAGGGCAGGATGAGGGATCGGCAATGCAGGAAGGATTCCTGGCCTTGCAAACATACTTTCCGTGCCGGTTGAGAGCATGGGAAAAGGCCGTATGCATGTCTTCATTCAAATTCTCTCTGATTTTTTTCTCAATGGTGTCGGGATCCCTGTTGTCATGCAGGCCAAGCCTGTAGACGAGCCTGGAAACGTGGGTATCGACGATTATCCCCGGCACGCCGAAACAGCTGGATAGCACCAGGTTGGCGGTCTTGCGGCCGACACCAGGCAGAGAAAGCAGCGCTTCCATGCTGGAGGGGACCATTCCTCCGAACTCCAGCATGATTTTCCGCGCACTGAGTACCAGGTGTCTGGCCTTGGTATGGAAAAATCCCACCGATCGAATAAGGCCTTCGACATCCTCCGCTTCGGCAAGGGCCATTGCCTTCGGATCAGGATAAGCCGCAAAAAGGGCGGGGGTTACGGCGTTGACCTGTTCGTCGGTGCATTGGGCGCTCAGAATTACCGCGCAGAGAAGCTCGAAGCAGTTTGATGAATGTATAAGGGCCTTTTCATTGGGCCAGAGGGCTAAGAGAATCCGGGCAATTTCTGGTATCCTGCGTTTCAGGCTGGGCTCTTCCATGGCTGTCGTTTCCTTGTGCCTGCAGTATTCCACGCTGGGAGTCTTTTAGTAAAGCAAGCAAACTTGACCAGGCTCTTCCGGATACTATAGGATGAACCGCTGCGTTGACAGGGATCAGGAGATTAGCCGCTCCACAGCCCTGTGGCGGAAAGGAAGCTTCTTAATGCGAAAAGTCCCCCGGGGGATTATCTGGTTTATTGAAAATCACGATTGTTTCTATGTACTCGGTCACCGTGAGCCGGACGGGGACTGCATCGGATCTCAGTTGGCGTTAGCATCCTTTTTGAAATCTCTGGGAAAAAGAGTACACCTTCTCTCTTCCGGCCCCTTTACCCGCTCCGAAATTATGCAGTACGAGTACAGGTTTAAAGACGAGGCTCCCCCTGAGCGCGACTATGAGCGGGCCGCCGCGCTGGTGCTGGACTGCTCGTCCATGGCGCGTATCGGCGCTGTCGGCGAAACCATGCCTAAGGTTCCCATAGCCTTTATTGACCATCACGCCTCAGGGGAAACTCCCGGCGAGTCTGATTATCTCGATTCCTCTGCGTCGGCGGTCACCGCCATGGTGTTTCTCCTTATGGAAGCCATGGGGCACCGGCCCAGTAAAGAAGAGGCGGAGCTGCTCTTTTTCGGACTCTGCACCGATACTGGCTTTTTCAGACATCTGGACGAGAAAGGCGATTCTACCTTCGAGATCGCCGCGAGAATGGTAAAAGCCGGGGCTTCGCCTAAAAAGATCTACAACGCAATAAACGGCGGGAAAACCCTCTTTTCCCGCAAGCTCCTGGGCGAAATACTCCTGCGCATCGAACCTCATTTTAACGGACAGCTTCTAATATCCTTTCTCTCCCTGGAAGATCAGCAGCGATACGGCACGGCTTCCAGAGATTCGGATCTCCTGTATCAGCTCATGATGGGCGTCGCAGACTGCGAAGTCTGTTTTGTCATTAAACAGGAAGCTGAGGACCAATGCACCGTTGGGTTTCGCTCCAAGGAAAGAATCGACGTTTCTGCTATAGCATCCCGTTTTGGCGGGGGAGGGCACAGACTTGCCTCCGGGCTTTCTATACAGGGGAATATTGAAACCGTCAAGGCAAAGCTTCTTGCCAGTTTTGCCGAGGTTTTCTCTCAGGATGAATTCTCCTGATTATCGTACCGGGATGAGGCAGGCCCTTTGCCGGAGAAGGGGATTTCTAACAAATAATAACAACGAGAGACTCCTCCATACGGAATCCCCCACATTCCGAAGCACAGGTTTGGCTGATCATCAGTAACTCTCTTTTTGGAATATAAATAACTCCCCGCCATCTTTTGAACTGTTTCCGTATAATTTGGCACGGTGCATGCAAGGTGTATCGTCGGGAGGATAGAACCGTGAAAGAAGTCACAGGCGATGTTTCATCCCGGACCGCGGTTGACGAAACAGGCGTTGAGGATCCGGGCGGCATGGAGACTCAGCTGAAGGTTTTACTGAGTTCTCCTCTGGCCAAGGGCATGATGATCAAACTTTTCGACCACCCCCATAAGTATGGTTTTTCTTCGACGGATGAGGCTGCTGAAGCTCTGCTGCACTACTCCGGCCGCTTTTTGTCAATTCTGCGAAAGAGCATCGACATTACTGATAAAAAAGATGCGTACATCGATAAGAGCCTCAGGTTCATAGCCAAATCCGTACAGCGCTACAACCGGAGAAAAGAGCTCATGGACTCCCTCCTGGCCAATTCTTCCGCCCTGACTGCCTCTGGATTAGATAGTGCCGATCAATGCTGCAGGGATGGGTTCTTGAATTACAGCCACGATTCCGCTTCCTGCATTGACTGGCCTGCATTCCCCGACGCGACGGATTCTTTTTCCGAAGCTAGTTCGAACAGGGAGACAAGGCGCTTTATCGGTGAAATAAACCCTTCGGTCTTTGTACGAACCATGGGCGCCCAGAATAAAAGACTACTTTTCCTAACTGTAAAATGTGCCTGGGAGGTAGACGATGCCATTGCACGAAGGGTCGCTCGCAAGCTTGGAGTGCCGGCACTATGGCTGGAAACCTTGTTAAATAAGGCCAGGGCAACCCTGGAGCCGCAGCGCTTATCCCTTGAGCGGCTGACAGAAAGGATCAACGAAACCTGGGGCAGAATTCTCTATCTCGAATCCGAACTGCGCAGCGACTACAACCCCCGGATGCGGCAGGAGCTTGAACAAAGAATCATACAGCAGCGGCAGCGCTATACCAGATTATTGGAGCGCAAGGCGCGGATGAGACCCCTGGTAGCTCATAAGGACATTGCCTTTTTGCTCGGACTGCCTAAAGGGTCAATCGACTCTGGGCTATTCTACCTTAAAGAAGGAAGAGGCAGAAAAATCCCCTACTGCGCTTGAGCTTCTTTTCCTCAGAGGCTATTCTCCCTGCATGGATATTTTGGTAGCCACCTACAATACGCATAAAATCGACGAGTTGCGCCCTCTGCTGCCTGGCCACAGACTTCTATCCCCCGCCGAGGCAGGCATCGAAGCCATGGATATCGATGAAAACGGCTCGGATTATTTTGCGAACGCGCTGATTAAAGCCAAGGCCCTCTACGAAAAGGCAGGCATTCCCACCCTGGCCGACGATTCCGGACTTTCTGTTCTGGCCCTGGACGGCGC
>JAVEYV010000153.1:0-5722 GCA_034003305.1 Spirochaetia bacterium
CCCCAGGCAGAGTTCATGGTTTCGTGGGTAACGCCAGGGGTAAGTCCCCCTTCGCCCTCGAATATGAAGACCCTGACTTCTCCGGCTCCGGCGCGCTTAAGGGCCAAGGCCTGCCCCGCCGCGGCGGGAGACCCATGCCCCGAAGGCCCGGTATTGAACTTGAGGAAGAGGGTCTTGCCCTCCATCTCGGCGTGGCCCGAGAGCCCGCCGCGGCGGCGGAACCCTAACAGGTCTTCCCAGTTCATGCGCCGATTGTCGGGCACCAAATACCTAGGATCGCCGGTGCGCTGATATTTAAGTTTCATGGCCTCGTTCAGGACGGCCAGGCTTGTGTAAATGAGGGGGATCGCGTGTCCGGCGCCCAGCACGAAGCGGTCGCCGAAGCGCTTTTCCGGTTTTCGTATATCCCAGCGCATGGCGCCGGAGAGTATGGTGGCCAGGAAGGGGTAGACCTTGGATCTGGATCCCCCGGGGTGTCCGCTCTGCCTGTAGTTGAGGATGATGTCCAGGCACTGGTCCACAAGATCCTTTGTTTTTTCCCAGTGGGGGAAGGATGCCGAGAGTTTTGTTACATCGCTGTCGTTCCGACTCATTGCGCGCTCCTTTTTTTCATACTTGTGAAAAGTATCTTTCCCTCACCATAGCCTGCCGCTCTTGAGGCAGGAAAGAGCTTCGTAGGGTGTTTAGATTGATCGTTCTAAAATCCTGAGCCGAGAGGCCGAATGTCCGTTCCAGAAGTTCGTATTCATCGCTCAGGCTGTTGCCGAAGAGTCCGGGGTCGTCGGAGTTGATGCCCACCGAGAGTCCTGTCGCTAATAGCCGGGGCAGGGGGTGCGCTTTGATCGCGGGGACCGCTTCGGTGATCCAGTTGGAGAGCACCGATATTTCCAGGTGGATTCTTGAGCGCTTTATTTCGTCCATGAGGGAGGGGTCCTGAATGGCAAGGATGCCGTGACCGATGCGCTGGGGTTTGAGCAATCGTATGGTGCGCCATAAATGGGCCGGGCTTGTGTTGAGTCCGCTATGTACGGTGATGCCGAATCCCGCTTCCCTCAGGATATCGAAAAGTCCCGCGAAGGTTTCGGGCTCGGCCGCCCATTCGTTGTCTGAGAGATCTACGCCCACAAGGGGGATCGCCCTGTTTTTTGTCCTGGCTTCCAGCATCGCCCCGACGATGGCTTTGTTGGTTTTTTCAGGGCTTGTGCGCCGCAGCGCCGCGATGAGACCGACTTCGATGGTCGGCGCGGCCAGGACTGCTGTAGTCTGCCGGGCTGCAGTATTGTCTATGGCCGCCCTTTCGGCGCCCCTGGTTACGGCGGCGATTATTTCGGGGTAATCGAGGCCCGAGGCTTGAGCGAGGAGGGCTGGGGCGAAGCGGAGTTCGAAAAGCTTGATATTGTCTTTTTTGGCATCCTGAACACACTCGAAGGCGACTTCTTCTATGGCCGCAGCCGAGGCGAGGATTTTTCGCGTCAAGGCCATGGCCTCGAGCACCTTGGTCAGGCCTCCGATGGGGGCGTTGACGATTGCGGTTGTTTCATAACTGGGGTAATCGGTAAAGCCGAGATCGATGTTTTGGGTTTGGGCGAGCTTCCAGGCGGTGGTCGGACGTATGCCTCCTTCGAGATGTCGATGCAACTCGATTTTCGGCATATCACGAACCATAGCCTGCTGTACCATTGTAGTACCATTATACAAGTATAGACCGGTAATGTTCAAGAGTATGAAGAGGCTAAAAAGGATCTTGTAAGCAAGCTCTCGAAAGGCCTGATCGGCGGCTTTGGGCGGACCGACTGGATGGGCCGCCCAAAGCCAGGGAGAAGCCTAGTTGTCGGCGTACTCAGGCCGTGCGGGGCTGAAGAATTCGATAAGCTCGGTGTCTTCGAGCACCTCGGCGCCGTGGTACTCGGCTCCCTCAAAAAGGTAGGAAGTGCCTGCTTCGGCCACAAAACCCGGGCCGTCTTTTTCGAGAAAGCGCACCTTTCCTCTGATGACATAGCCATGCTGGCCGGCCGGATGATTATGCATGGGGATTTTGGCTCCCTGGGTCATGATAAAATGACAGAGCATGGTAAGGCCGTCGTAGGACATGGTTGTCCTGGTAATGCCCGGGGGGTTCTCTTTGCCTGCCAGCTTGGACTTGTCTGCTCTCGCTCGTTTCATCAATGCGCTCCTTCTTTATGGTTCAGGAATTCCTTTTCTTCCCCGCCGGGGACGTAGAAGATGATATACGTAAGGTCCTGGGTGGGACTGTCGTTGATTATATAATGATATTCGCCTGCTGGGACAAAAACCGCTACATTCGGCCGCAATTCGTATTCTTCGCCGCTGATGATGTAGCGACCCATGCCCGAAAGGCAGTACAGGCCGTGTTCGGTTTCGTGCTTATGTCCCTGGGAGCCTTCGACGGCGCAGCTGTCCGCAGCCTTGACCGTGTTTACCAATAAAGAAAATGCCTTGGCTCCCACCGTGTCTTCGTTGATGAGAACCCTCACGTCCACCCGGCCTTCGTGGCCTATGCCGCGCAGCGCATCGCTCAAGGGAACCGCCAATTTTCGTTTTGCCATGTCTCACTCCTGTAGTACGATCATACAATATAAAAGCTATACACCATGTTGTGAAATCTGTCAAACTTCGATTGACGAAGGGTCCGCTCTAGCCCATGATTCTCACGCGGGTTTCATGCCTCGCTGCTTGCCGCGGGGTTGCTGATTCTAAAATCAGGAGGAGATGATGGCCGAACAGGTGGAATTTTTTCTGGACGCGAGCCCCGAGACTGTGCACTGGGGTTTTTTTGACGCGAATCTGAAGCCTGTGCTCAGGGTGCCCTCGGGCGCCCTGGTGGGCTTTGGCGCCGAGCCGGCGGCGGTGCCCGAGATTGTGGAAGAAATGAAGCCTAAGGGTTCCGAAGCCTTCCGCCGCATTGTCGCCAGCCAGGTGAGGGGGCCTTCGAGCCATGTGATGACCGGTCCTGTGTACGTGGAAGGCGCCGAGCCGGGGGATGTCCTGGAAGTTTTTTTCAAGTCCATTCGATTCCGCTACGACTGGGGATTTAACGCGATAATCCCCCTCAAGGGAGGGCTTGCCGAAGAATACCCGAGTCTGGGGTTTATCTTTCCTTCGATCGATAAAAAAGCGCGGACGGCTTCATGGAATGGCATTGGCCCGCTGCCCCTGGCGCCGTTTTTCGGCGATGCGGGCGTAGCTCCACCGGCCAGCCTGGGCAGGGTGCCTTCGGGTCTTCCGGGCGCCTGGGGCGGCAACATGGACAACAAGGAGCTTGTGGAAGGAACAAAGCTTCTGCTGCCGGTATTCAACAAGGGGGCGCTCTTTTCCCTGGGCGACGGGCATGCCTGTCAGGGCGACGGGGAAGTGAACAGTTTTGCCCTGGAAACCGGCCTCGACGCCGACCTGCGCTTGACAGTACTAAAAGATATGACGTTGCGCGTTCCCATGATCGTCACGCCGACGCATACAATATTTATGGGATTCGACCCGATTCTTGACAACGCCGCCAAAAATGCCTTGCGCGAAGCGGTGGAATATATCGCATCGGAATGCGGGTACAGTTCGGAGGACGCATACGCGCTGTGCAGCATGGCGGGGGATTTGCGGATTACCCAAATCGTCAACGGTACAAAGGGTGCGCATTTTATGATAGCAAACGCGCTGCTGAAAAAGTCTAAATAGCTAGGCAGAATCGCGCAGCCTGGTGCCGCCAGTCAGGGTTTTTTATGATTATGCGATCTCACATGCAATAAAAGTTGCGCGACATTGTAAATAATAAAGGTTGCGCGACTTAGTGATTGTCAATTTATGGCTGCATCGACTTTCTTAAGAAACACTCGCTTCCAGGGGCGAACAGGCGACAATATCCTCTCCCGTGCCCAGGATGTTTTTTACGATAACCTCCCCGATGGCAAGGGGAGGTTTAGCCGTATGGTTTTTCAGGTACCGCACGCAGTCCATGAGCTTGTCCTTGGGAATGGGGCCTCGGGTTCGCACCGCCAGCCTGCCGCAGGCGGCGCCCTCGACGGCGATGGTGGTGCTGAGCACCCTTCGGGGGTCGCGGTACTCGCCTCTGACATAGGCCTGGCCGTTCTTGCAGAGCGGGCCCTTAACCTTTAGGCCTTCCTCGTCCTCGCAGACTAAGGATCTGCAGCCTTTGGCGCAGACGATGCAGATGATTTCTTTTTCGCCGGCGTTGGCTTTGGCAGTCGCCGTTGCCTTATTATTCGCAGTCAATGCGCACCTCCCGGTTTCTGCCCTCGTCGTACAAGGCCTTGAGTTGATCGACCTTGAGGGTGGCGGTGATCATCTCGCCGGGCCTGGTAAGGGGCAGGCGCAGCCTTAGGGCCTCTCCAATACGTACCGTAGCGGGGCCCGTGGGGCGGCGCACCCGAATCGCGATGCGGCTGTCTCGGTCCACCGACAGCTTTTGCGGCACCACCTGGGCGATGTTGGAACCCTTCACGACGCTCAAGCTTAGCGTTCTTGGCGCTTGGGCCAGGCCTAAGCGGGCGGCGGCGCCCTGGGCGGCCAGTTCGCCTTCCTGGGAAACCTCGTCCACCAGGTCGTTTACATGGAGCACATTGCCGCAGGAGAAAAAGCCCTCGGTTTGGGTTTCCAGCAGGTTGTCCACGATGGGGCCGTTGGTGGCGGTATCGAGGTCGATGCAGGCCTGCCGGCTTAATTCGTTTTCCGGGATGAGGCCTACCGAGAGAAGGACGGTATCGCAGTCGAAATTACGCTCGGTGCCTGAGATGAGGCTGCCGTCCTCGTTGCGGGCGCAGACGCTCAAGCCTTCCACCCGTCTGTGTCCTCGGATTTCGGTGACCTCGTGGCCTAAAAGCAAGGGGATGCCGAAGTCTCTTAAGCACTGGACCTCGTTGCGGATGAGGCCGCTGGTAAAGGGCATGATCTCGACCACAGCCTCCACCCTGCAGCCTTCCAGAGTGAGGCGTCGGGCCATGATCATGCCGATGTCGCCGGAGCCGACGATGACGATCCGTCTGCCGGGCATGCAGCCTTCGATATTGACCAGGCGCTGGGCCTTGCCTGCCGTGAAGATGCCCGCCGGCCTTGTACCGGGTATGCGCACCGCGGGGCGGGTGCGTTCCCTGCAGCCCATGGCGAAGATTATGCTTTTGCAGTCGTAGCGGCGAAGACCTTTATCGGGCGAAACAACGCAGATTTTCCTGTCGGGGCTGACTTCGATGACCATGGAGTTGAGCTCAAGATCGAGCTTTTCGGTCGCCGCTTCCTGGACCGCCCGCCAGGCGTATTCGGGGCCGGTGAGTTCCTCGCCGTAGCGCAAAAGCCCGAATCCGGGGTGAATGCACTGGGGCAGGATGCCGCCGGGGCGCTCGTCTCTGTCGAAAACCACGACGTCCTTAATGCCCAGGCGTTTGGCCATGGCCCCGGCGGCCAGGCCCGCGGGGCCGGCGCCGATAACCGCCAGATCGAGTTTGATGGGTGCTCCGGCCCCGTATTGGCGCAGGTCCGCGGCGCCGGCGGCGCTGCGGGGCGTGGCGCTGTTGCCGACGCAGCCGGCGCCGCCTCTGTCGGTGCTGCTGGTGTACAGGCGCGGGTTCATAGTGCGGCTCCTACTTGGTCGAAGCGGATGACTTCCTCCGAGCCCTTACCTTTGCGGGTGACGGCTTCGGGGGGAATGCCCAGTTCTCGGGAGATGATTTTGAGGATCCAGGGTCCGCAAAAGCCT
>JAVEYV010000154.1:0-5707 GCA_034003305.1 Spirochaetia bacterium
TTCGCAGAGTCGGGTGATTTCATCATAACCGGCCACGAGGGGAGCCCGGTAGGGCTGATGCAGTCTGTCCTCGCAGGCGGCGGTTACCAGTTCGAGGCGCCTTGTCTGGAAGGCAAGGGCCAGGAGAGCCGCCCTGCCGAGGTTGAAGACGGCGTCGGGGCGGGGGATGAAATCGGGCAGGGCGGCCCGGGCTTTTCGCGTCGACAGCTCGAAGGGCGGAATAAGGGCATGGAAGCGCCACTCAGGATCCACTTCGCAGCGGGCGTAAAATGCCCGGGGCGATCCCTGTTCCTTCAGCATGGAGCTGCAGAAGCCGCCGAAGACCGCCGATGCGGCGTTGTCGGGATGCCCTTCGAGCCCTGCCGCGATCTCGAAGATCCGCCGTTTTTCATCCTCGTCAAACCCATCGCTTCCCATTCCTGCAGCGACAAAGGCCGCGGCAACTCCTCCCGAGATCATCGCGGCGCTCGAACCTAGGCCCCGGGCCAGGGGAATCTCGGCGTCAATGCAAAGCTCAATCTCGGGAACCGGGATGGCTAAAAGCACAGCGGCGCGGCGAAAAGCCTGTAAAAACAGATTGTCCGCCCCAGCGAAACGTTCCTCGCAACCCAGTACCCTGGTTCGTTCGGCCGGCTTAATCTCGAAGCGGTTATACAGGGAGAGCGCGATGCCCATGGCATCGAAACCAGGCCCAATATTGGCGCTGGTGGCGGGCACGGTGATCCTGAACTTCATTGCCTTACGCCCATGCTGCGCTCAACATAATCGGCAAGGGCCCCTTCCACATCCGCTGGGTTCAGCATTGCCCTGTGAATTACCGGCCTGCCCTTTAATCCGGCGATTCCCCTCGGCAGCTTCTGCCCTGTCAGCTCTGCCAGTTTTTCGGCCAGAGCCAGATCTCCGAGGCCGAGATCTTCTTTTTCGGCATTTTGGGCAGTGTCGGGCTCATAGTCGGTTCCGACCGTTAGCGCATCCAGACAGGCCCGGGGGAACTTGAAGGGACTGGCCGTGGCGGCGACCAGCAGGGGGGCTTCGGGTTGCAGGGACTGGGCGTAGCGAGTGGCTACCTCCAGCCCCGTGGCCGTATGAGGATCGATGAGCACCGAATCGCTTCTCCAGACCTCGGCTATCATCGACCTGGCCGCGGAGTCGCTGCACCAGCCGGCGGCGAAGTCTTTTATATACTGCTGCTCGTCCTCCGATATTTCAAAACCGCCATCCCGGGCCAGCTGGCCCATCAGTGAGGCCACTCGCCGGCCATCGCCGCCTGAGGCCATGTAGAGCAGCCGTTCCAGGTTGCTGGAAACGAGAATGTCCATGGAGGGGCTTTCGGTCTTTACCAGTTCGCGCTGCCTGTCGTAGATACCAGTGGTAAAAAAATCGGCCAGCACCTTGTTGGCGTTGGAAGCGCAGACCAGGGTGGCGATGGGGAGGCCCATTTCCTTTGCATACTTGGCGGCAAGTATATCGCCGAAATTGCCTGTGGGCACCGCAACATGCATGAGTCTGCCTGGACCGAGGCGGCCTTCCGCCCGCAGCTGCCTCCAGGCGGCAACGTAGTAGACGATCTGGGGCAGGAGTCTGCCTATGTTGATAGAGTTGGCGGAAGAGAGGCTGACCCCGGCCAGGGGGCCTTCGCCCGCGGCCGCGCGGGCGAAGGCCCCCTTCACCGCCCGCTGCGCGTCGTCGAAGTTGCCACGGAGGCCGGCGACATAGCGCCGCTGGCTGGAGGTGCAGGTCATCTGCAGCCGTTGAATTTCGCTTGTTCCCTCGCTGGGGTAAAAAACCGCGGTATGGACGCCCTCCACCCCGGAAAGTCCCGCCAGCGCCGCCGATCCAGTGTCGCCGGAAGTAGCGGTGAGCACGAGCACCGGTTCTTTTCGCCCCAGCCTATCCAGGCTCTCCCGCAAAAAGCCGCCCAGAAGGCTCAAGGCCATATCCTTGAAGGCGCAGGTAGGGCCGTGGAACAGCTCCAGCAGATACAGCCCTTTTCCCTCCCAGCCGAGTGGTCTCACAGGGGCTACCGCGGGATGGTCGAAAAGCGAATTGTATGCTGTATCCAGAATCGAACGAAGTTTCGGACCCCAGTCCGGGAAAAATGGTTCTAAAACACGATACGCCAGCTCGGCATAGCCGAGCGCTTCGGGCTGAAAAACGCTGGCCGGCAGAGAGGGGAGCCTGTCGGGGACAAAGAGACCGCCGTCGGCGGGCATGCCTCGGGCTATTGCCTCTTCGATACTGACGCCGCCAGCTTCGGCGGCGTCCTGTCGTGTGCTTACATACTGAATTGACGCCATTGGGCAAGGATACGGCAAAATTCCCCAATAAAAAAGCCCGGGGCAACAAGCCCGGGCTTACAAAAGCTCAAAAAAAAGACTATTAAAGAGCGGCGAAATCCAGGGGCGCTCCGTTTTCGCGCTTTCCGAGCTGGATGTTCAGAATTTAGAGGCTGTGAGCTCCGATACCCATGAGGTCGATGGTATGGAGGATCTCGTTGTCGTTGGCCTCTTCCTCCACCTGCTCGTTGATGTACCACTGGAGCAGATTCTCGGTGGCATAGTCCTTCTCGGCCCTTGCCAGCTCTACCATCTCGCGGATGCTGGAAGTGATGAACTGCTCATGCTTGAGTACCTGCTCGAAATATTCCTTGAGGCTTCCATCTTTAAAATTGGGCTTGTCGATCTGTTCGTATTTTACCGCGGCGCCCTGCTCCTCAAGATACTTGGCAAATTTCATGGCATGGAACATTTCTTCGTGATACTGAACGGTGAGCCACTTGCCGATACCGGTGTAGCCCTTTTCTTTCATCGCCGCCGCCATGGCCAGATACAGAAAGGCAGAATACATTTCGCGGTTGATTTGGAGATTAATTCGGTCCGCCATTTTTTTGGAAATCATACATCCTCCTAATTAAGTGTAAGCCAGGTTCACAAATCCTGTATTCGTTAAATTCTACCTTCTTAATATAGCAAATACGCCGTAAATAAGCAAATCCTCCCTCGCAGCCAGGTTCAGCGCCAGTAGGCAATGGGTTCCCACCCCTTCTTCTTTCCCAAATCGAGCAGAATCCGGGTATTTTCCAAAGCCCCGACTCCCCGCAGTCCACGCTCATCGGCCAGGGGCAGCCATGCGCCATCCATGCCCGCGCAGGAAGCGGCGGCGGCGAAGTGGTACATGGCGATGCCCATGTCGATGTTCTGGAGGCGGGTATTTCCCAGGCTGTTGTTGTAAATCCTGTCCTCGTCCAAAAAGAGCATCCACAAATGGGGCGACGGACTCCAGACAAGACGCCAGGGCTGCTTGTTGGAAGCCGAAGGGGCTATGCTCAGCGCTTTTAGAATAATATCCCAGGGAGAAGAGAGGGCAGCGCCTTTCAGGGCCGATCCGTCGGGCAAAAAGCACAGTTCCGTCAAGGGTTTCCGCTGTCTCGAACGGGCAGCCCTGGTGACGATTTTATCCAGGAGGCTCCGGCGCTCCGCCTCCTTGCCCAGGGCGACGACAATGGGGACGAATTCCTCTCCGGAAGCTCCCGCAAGGCTCGCGGCCTTTGCCCTGGAAAATACGCCGCCGATCCAGCAGCTTGCCCAGCCTGCCGCCCACAGATCGATGACTGCCTTTTCCACAGTCCAGCCCAGGTCCTCCATCGCCCCCGGCGCTGGGGCCAGGACAGGCATGATAAAGGCGGAAGCGCCGGAAACGAGACCGTAGGTCCCCAGCCTCGCTTCGCCCGAGCCGCCCGCATCGATGTGGAGTTTGCAGCGGAGTTTCGTGCCAAAGGGTCCCGGCTCGGAACAGGCCCGATCGAGAATTCCTTGAACGATTTCTACCTCAGACTGTTCCAGAACCCTGGGGGAAAAACTCCTCACCGAGCGGCGCTGCTGTATGGTTTCGAGAATATTCACGATTCGCAGAGCTCCTTCCACCGAAAACAGCTTTCCAAGTGATCATTGATAACGCCGATAGCCTGAAGATGGGCATAGATCGTCGTGCTGCCCACATAGGAAAAACCCCGCTTTTTCATATCCGCCGCAACGGCGTCGGATAGAGAGGATACAGCGGGCACCTCCGTCATGCTGCGCCACCGATTCACCAAGGGCCTGCCCTTGGTCCAGGACCAAATGTATGCATCGAAGCTGCCGAATTCTTCCGCCGTGCGAATAAAGCCCTGGGCGTTTTTAACAGCCCCTTCTATCTTCCTTCTGTTACGAATTATGCCCGGGTTTTGCACAAGCGATTCAATCTTCATCCCGGAATAAGCGGCCACCTTGGCGACATCAAAGCCGTCAAAAGCCTTTCGAAAGGCTTCGCGCTTTCCCAGTATGCAGCGCCAGGAGAGCCCTGCCTGCATCGTCTCAAGCAGCAAAAACTCGAAGTGCCGCTGTTCATCGTGAACAGGGCTTCCCCATTCCGTATCATGATAGCTGAGGTATAGCGGGTCGGTACCGCACCAGGGACAGCGTTGCAGTTCATGCATAAATACCTCGAATTTTCGGATTGAAGCGCCGGCAGGCCGAGGCTTAGTGTAGATCATGCCCCGGCAAGCGTCAACATTTCTTACTGCATTGAACAATGTGCTAGCCGAGGCAATTGTCACTGCAGTATATTTTTATCATGGGAAAAATTAAAAAGAATCGCTACTTCATACTACTCACCGCCGCCGTCGCGGCATTCTTCATATCCTGTGCGACCCTGCCTCCTCAACCCTCGGAGGTTTTCTTTAGCCCCGCCGAATGGCAGGGCGATTCTCTTGTCGGAACCCGCTACGGACTCATCGAAGGACTAAAGGACCGTGACCATACCCTGGCCTGGCTGGGGATCCCCTACGCTGCCCCGCCGGTTGGGGAGCTGCGCTGGAAGGCGCCCCGGAAGCCCGAGCCCTGGCAGGGCGTACGCAGGGCGGACCGATTCGGCAGCAAGTCTGCCCAGCGTTCCTTATTCACCGGGACTATAACCGGGTCCGAAGACAGTCTCTATCTCAATGTCTGGCGGCCTGCGGGCGAGGAAAAATCCCTGCCTGTTTATGTCTGGGTACACGGAGGGGCGAATACCTCCGGAGCGGCTAACGAAAACAAGGCTTACTACGGTCATTCGCTGGCATCCAAGGCCAATCTTGTCTTTGTATCGATCAACTATCGTCTGGATGTGTTCGGCTGGTTTTCCCACCCCGCACTAAAAACCAAAGACGATCCCGAGAGCGACTCGGGCAACTTCGGAACCCTGGACATAATCGCAGCCCTTGAGTGGGTAAGAGAAAACATACGCTCCTTCGGTGGCGATCCTGACAATGTCACCGTCGCCGGCGAATCCGCGGGAGCGCTCAACGTGCTCAGCCTTCTGATTGCGCCAAAAGCGAGGGGCCTCTTCCACAAGGCTGTCATAGAAAGCGGGTATACCCACGGTCCCGCGATAAGCCCCGAGGCTTTCGCGGTCAATCTGGGCATGAGGCTGGCCTTAAAACAGAACAAGGCCGCTAACTCCCAGGAGGCCTCCAAGCTTCTCGCCGCTCAAAGCAACCAGGAACTGGCCTCCTGGCTGCGCTCGGCCACACTCAGGGAACTGCTTCAGCTCTCCAGACCCGCGGATAAAGAAATACTGTCTATACCCTGCCCGATTTTCGACGGCGTCGTTCTGCCCTCCGACGGCTTCGAGGCTCTGTCAGACCCCAAGCGGCGGGCGGACGTTCCCATCAGAATAGGGACAAACAGCG
>JAVEYV010000155.1:0-5702 GCA_034003305.1 Spirochaetia bacterium
TTGCCGCAACGCTCGATTTCCTGTTTAAGCTCGGGATCCCACCACACATGATAAACATCCACGGCAACCCCGAGGCTGGGATGGGCGATAGCCTCGCAAAGGTCGTTGGCCTGAGCCATCGTATTAACCACCGAACGCAGGTCGGCATACACAGGATGCAGGGGTTCGATAGCCAACCGTATGCCCAGCCGCTCGGCTTCAGGCAGAATAGCTTCTATTCCCGCCCTCACCTGCTTTCGGGCCTCCGCAAGCTGCACCCGCGGATCTGCGCCGCAGACGAGGACCACCATCGGGGCTTCCAGCTCGGCGGTCGCCTTAAGGAGCGCCAGATTGTCTTCGATTTTGCGTCGACGCTCTTCCTCCGTTGGCGCGGGGAAAAAACCTCCCCTGACCATGGACACAACCCTGAGACCGGCTCCCCGTATGAGCGCCGCGGCCTGGGAGGGCTTCATGCCCTCGATGGTCTCTTTCCACACCGAAATTCCCGACACTCCGGCGGCGGCATAGCGTTCCGTCATGGTGGCCAAGGGCCAGGGCTTATTGGTGTAACTGTGAATGGCAAAACGGGAAAAATCCTTCATGCCCCCTCCCTAGATCGTATCAAAGCGCTGGGGAGCCCGACCTTCGGACAGGCGCTGCAGATAGAGCGCCAGTTCGAGCAGATGGTAATCGCCCCACATGCAGGACTCTCCCCTGGGAAGCCCGCTTTCGTCGCTGGAAGCGTCCCAGCCGTTCGGCAGGTGGTATACGGCGTGCAAAAGCAGACCCTCGTGGGCTGTATCGCCGGAAAGGTAGGGGTCGGCCATGAGGGCGGCGGCGATCGCGCGTCCCGTCCTCTCGTAGCTCAGCGCCGCCGCCCCTCGGGCCGGATTGTCGTTCCTGGCCGCGGCGAGATACCGCCCCAGACGCAAAAACCCCTGAGCTGCGATCGCCGCCGCCGAGGAGTCCACCGCCTCATGGGGGTTGAATGGATCGGCAGGCCGGTCCAGATAGTCCGGAATCCTGTACAGGTTCGGCGCACCGGTGTCCCAGTAGGGAATCCCGTCTGGAGGACTGTTTTCTATATAAAAGTCACAGGTAGCCCGAGCTATCTCCTCGAAGCGCTCCAGTGCCGAAGCCTTATCGGGAAAGTAGGGCAGCCCTAATCCGGCAAACTCCCACTCCGGCAGACTGTCCAGATACTCCAGCTGCTCAGCGAATCCCAGAATTATCCATGCGAGGCCCCTGGTCCAGGTGCTGAAAGGAGAGAAGCCCTGCTGGCTCGAAGGACAGCGGTAGACCCCGCTAGCCAGATTGAAAATCGACTCATGGGCAACACGCCCGCGGATATCCCAGCGATCCCGCCCCTTGCCCAGATAGACATTCCATCGGGCCGTGGCTTCGGCATGCTGCAATAGCCGCTTGAGCAGACTGATTTTCTGATCCTGCTCGCCCATGAGCACATGCCCGAGCTTATGGGATACTGCCAAGACCCTCAAGGAGCGAATCGTGTCGGCAAAAAGAGAATGGGCGCCGTTAAACGAGGGAATATAGCCCAGTTCCCCTGGAAGCGAAGTCCAGCGCGCAGCCTGGACTGCCCCCGAAACCTTCAGGGCCAGCCTGTAAAACTCCCTCTCCCAGGTTTCGGCTTCAATCGCTCCCTCGGCGCTCATGCGCAGAAGATTTCCGAAGGTGCTTATATTGTTGAATCCATGGTCGTGCACCCCCGTATGGGAGAGATGGGGAGCCATCAGCTCGAGGGTTTTTTTTCTTCCATAGTTTAAAAACCAAGGCTCGTCCAAGGCTTCGTAGATCAAGAGGGCGTTCCCAAACTGGAAACCTTGAGTCCATTCGGTCCATCCGCGCTGACTGTACTTGCCCTTCACGGTGAAAACCGGAGCTCCCGATACTTTTTCCCATCGCTCAGCCAGACTCTTGGTCTTGGCGGCGGCCAATTCGAAGGTCCGCCTGACAGGAACGGCTAATGACCCAGTTTCGGGAACGCTGCTCAGATCGATCATCCCCAGCCTCCTACAGCCTCGAAATATGGAATCCGCCATCGATATCGATGACCGATCCGGTAGAAAAAGCGAAATCCCCGGCCAGGAGGGAGCGCACCGCCCTGCCTACATCCTCCGGGTATCCCCAGCGTCCTTGCGGGACTATACCTTGGGCGATGAGAGCGTCGTACTTTGCCTTTACGCCTGATGTCATGTCAGTTTCCATTATGCCGGGCCTCAGCTCATAGACCGGGATTCCCTCCCCTGCCAGCCTGGCCGCCCAGAGTTTAACCGCCATGGAAAGCCCTGCCTTGGAGACACAGTACTCGCCTCTGCCTATTGAAGCCGTATCGGCGGAGACCGAGGTTACGAAAATCACTGTTCTCCCCTGGGGGAGCGGCGTGGGGGTTTTATGCGCCAGCCAGCGCCGCGCCACTGCCTGTGTTAGGAAATACGGCCCTTGAAGGTTGGTGCGCACAAGCTCCTCAAAGGATTCTTCGCTTGCTTCCAGGATGTCGGCCCTTACCCGCGGACCAATGCCGGCGTTGTTAACCAGGGCATCGAGGCGTCCAAAATGCTCGAACACCTCCTCTACAAGAACAGCGCGTTGAGCCGGATCGGCAATATCGCAGTGAAAGGCAGCGAAACGCTGTCCCTCCGATACCACCGCATTCCGGCAATGGATAAGCGTTTTTTCGGCAGCCGCCTGGTTTGACGAATAATGGACCGCCACCGAAAAGCCTTTGGAAGCCAGTTCCAGCGCGATTCCGCGACCCAGACCTCTGCTCGACCCGGTGACGAGCACCACAGGGATGCCCTGCGCTTCGGCCTTGTCGGCCTTCTTAACATTCTCAGACATGGTCAAAGAATCCTGTGAGCAGGCCGCTTTGTCAAGGCAAAAACCTGTATCGCAGGCCATTCTGTATCCGGTTTGCGGGTTCATCCAATACAGCCGATAACGAAATCGAGGATAAATTTCTTGACATCGTTCTTGATACGCTCCATACTTTGCGCATCCCATATCTCTCCAAAGAAGGAGTGTATTGATGAAAAGGATTGTACTAAGCGCGTTCGCACTCTTTGTGCTTTTCGCACTCGTATTGGGCGTATCGGCCCAGGCGACGTGGAAGCCCAACAAGCCGATCAACGTAATCGTGCCCTGGGGCGCCGGCGGATCCACCGATCAGATCACCAGACTGGCCGCAGGTGAGCTCGAGGCCGCTCTCGGCACCAAGCTCGTTATTGTCAACCAGCCTGGAGCCTCCGGCTCGGTAGGCACCAAGTCCGTACTCGACGCCCCCCGGGATGGATACACCTGGGCCTCCGGCGCCGCCGCCGACCTGGCCACCTATGGTGTACAGGGAATGCTCGACACCGATATCAGAAAGGATTGGCATGTCTACCTCTCGGTAGCCAACGTCATGGTGATCAGCGTCAACGCCTCCACCCCCTACAAAACCTTCGACGAGCTCTTGGCCGCATTCAAGAAAAACCCCGGCAAGATCTCCATCGCCACCGCCGGAATGAGCTCCGCCGGCCATATCGGCGCCGAGCTTCTCAAGCGCTATACCGGAATCGACTACAAGCACGTCACCTATGACGGCGGCAACCCCGCTGTTATCGGCACCATCTCCGGCGAAGCCCAGGTCACCACCCAGCTCGCGGTCGAGCAGGCTGACATGATCCGCGGCAAGAAGCTCCGCCCCCTGGCCGTCCTCTCGGACAAACCTCTCACCCTCCAGGGCTATGGAACCATTCCCCCCATCACCAAGTGGATCCCCGAATTTGAATCAGGTCCTAACTACTTTGGCATCTTTATTCCCAAGGGAGTCCCCCAGGAAGTCATAGATACCATGGACAAGGTATGGCCCGAGATAATCGGCAAGTCCAAGAAAATCCAGGAATACGCGGTTGCCCGCGGCGCGGTCCACGCTCCCGCCTTCGGACAGGACGCCCAGGACAAGGCATTCGCTTACTATCAGCCCGTTGCCTGGCTGTACTGGGAAGCCGGAAAGGCCAAATTCTCACCAGACACTCTCGGTATCCCTAAGCCCTAAGGCCAGTATTTAATTGAATCCCAGGAGGCCACCCGAACCTCGGCGTGGCCTCCTGCCTTTATTCAGATTTTCACGGAGAATTCGATGACAGAAAAATCGATGGTCAAGGCAGATTTCGTCACTTCGGTGATACTCATAGCCATGGGCATCGCCATCCTGGTATTGTCCATTCAGATGCCCACCATGGCCGACCGCAACCAAAGCGTCTTCTCTGCCCCCGGCGTGGTTCCGGGCTTTATCGGTGTAATGATCATAATCCTCAGCTTCTCCATGTTCGTGCGTTCGCTTAAGAAAAAAGCCCTGGCCGAATTCCGCGAGGGGAGCATACCCAAAGGCAGCCTGGGCCAGGAATCGACCAAACGCATCCTTATTACTATCGCCCTGTGTCTTCTTTATGCCTACCTCCTAGGCAAAATCTGGTTCGGCATTCCTACCTTTGCGTTTATATTCGCGTTTATAATCGTATTTGAGTACGACCTGAAGAAGCCGCTTTCGGCGCAGGTAAAGAAACTGCTCATCGCTGCGCTCATTGCGGTACTCACCACAGCAGCGGTTATGCTCGTTTTCCAGAAACTCTTCCTCGTCAACCTACCGTGAGGAGACCTCGATGTTTCAAGGACTAGAACTTTTCGGAGGGGCTATCCTCTCTTTTTTGAACTTTAAATCCCTTTTCAATGTGCTTTGGGCAACTGAATTGGGAATCATAATCGGCATGCTCCCAGGCCTCACCGCCACCATGGGCGTAGCCCTTCTCACAACCCTCACCTACACCATGCCCGCCAACGATGCCATCCTCATACTCATCTGTATGTACATAGGATCCATTTACGGAGGCAGCCGCAGCGCCATCCTGCTCAACATACCTGGCACCCCTGCCTCGGCCTCCACGACCCTGGACGGATTTCCTTTGGCCAAGATGGGACAGGCTGGAAGGGCGATCGGCATAGCCACCACAGGCTCCTTCCTGGGCTCGGTAATTGCCATGATCGCCATGGCCATCTTTACCCCCCTCATCGGCAGCGTAGCCCTTTCATTCCAATCCTTTGAATTTGTCTGGTTTGCCATCTTCGGCATAATAATCTGCGGCAACCTCACCGCACCGAAAGACCCCTTAAAAGGCTGGATAGCCGGATTTTTAGGCCTCTTCGTGGCCATGATCGGCATGGAAGGCATCCACGCCTACATACGATTCTCCTTCGGCAGCCACAACCTTTCCGGCGGCATCTCTCTGCTACCGGCCATGGTAGGCGCCTTTGGATTCGCCGAGATAATTTCCGTCATGCGTCACACAAAGGTTGAGGTTATCAACACCAAGATCGACCGTATACTTCCCAAGCTGAAAGAAATCACAAAGTACTGGAAGACAATTATTCGTTCAGGGATAATCGGGACGATAATAGGCGCCGTCCCCGGCGTAGGAGAGGATATCGCGGCCTGGGTTTCCTACGACATGGCCAAACGCAGAGCCAAGCCCGAAGAACGGGAGAAATTCGGCAAAGGTTCCATCGAAGGCCTTATCGCCTCGGAAACAGGCAACAACGCCTGCGTACCCGGCGCCATCATCCCTGTTCTTACTCTGGCAATTCCCGGCTCGGCACCGGCCGCCGTCCTGCTGGGCGCCATGCTCATCCACGGCGTCAGACCCGGCCCGCTGATCACCATAGAG
>JAVEYV010000156.1:0-5608 GCA_034003305.1 Spirochaetia bacterium
GTCTTCGACAGTTGGCTCGTGGAGAATCGCGGCGGCACATGTATTCCACCAAACCGGGTGCCCCCGGCGCCTTGTGGGCGATAACCCGCTGGAAACTCCTGGAGGCAGGAGCGCGCTATTCACTTGTCGAACTGAGTCTCGAAACCGGACGCAAGCACCAGATCCGAGTCCAGCTCGCCGATTCGGGCCACCCCGTGGCGGGTGATCCGCGCTATGGAGCGAAAAGCGACCCTCTAGGTCGGCTCTGCCTCCACGCACATCTTCTGGCTCTTGAGCATCCTTTCAGCAAACAGGAATACAGTTTCGAATGTCCTCCTCCCGAAGCCTTCTCCCGCCTGATCCAGCCTTCTTCCACCCGCCTGCGCGGCGGAAAGCCTTTCGATCCTATTCGTAAAGGTGACTAATCATGGACGCCCGAGCCTTATTCGACCAAAACATCAGAGCTTTTTTCACGAAACTAATCCAGGGAACCGGCGGAAGCCTTCGCCCGATCAAATTGGCGGAAGCCGCATTATTCCAGAAACGGCAGGAAGGACGCCGTCGCAGAGCCTTTAAACGCGAGATCGTAGTGCCGCCCATCCTCATCGCAAGCATTACGCGACAGTGCAACCTCCATTGCGAAGGCTGCTACTCGCGCAGCTTGCGCCCCCATTTATCCTCAACGGTAAATGCCGAGGGCGAAAACAGCGGCGAGCTGTCGGATGAGCGCTTCATGGAATTGTTCCGCGAAGCCATTGAGCTGGGCGTAAGCATTATCCTGCTGGCCGGGGGCGAGCCGCTTCTCAGGAAAAAACTTATAGAAAAGGCTTCCGCGCTTCCGGGCATTATCTTCCCCGTTTTCACCAACGGGACTCTTCTGGATGAAGAATTCCTGGATTTGGCCCGCGGCGGAACCATAGTGCCGATCTTGAGCATCGAAGGCAGCCAAACGGAGACCGACAGCAGGAGGGGTGAGGGCATCCATGGCAAAGCCCTCCGCTGGATGGCGGAGATGAAGCGACAAGGCATTCTTTTCGGCACTTCGATCACGCTCACGTCTCGCAACGCTTCCAGCGCGTTGAATCGCCGCTTCCTCGAAAGCCTCGGCGCGTTGGGCGTTTCGGTACTTTTCATCATAGAGTTCGTGCCCGTAAGCCCGGGTACTGAATCGCTCATCGTGGAAACTCGGCAGCGCGCAATGCTCAACGACTCCGACCATTTCGCCGGCCTGCCCTTTCCCGTGGTCGCCCTGCCCGGCGATGAAGAAGCCTTCGGGGGATGCCTTGCGGCGGGAAGGGGTTTTGTCCATGTATCCCCCGAAGGACAGCTGGAAGCTTGCCCCTTCGCGCCTTATTCCGACACGAGCCTGCGAAGCGCCTCATTAGAATCGGCCTTACGCTCACCTTTATTGGCGGCTATACGCGATCACCACGGCGAGCTCACCGAAACGAAGGGCGGCTGCGCGCTCTGGGACAAGGGTGGCTGGATAGGCGCATTGAGCGCCTGCAGTTCCACTGCTAATTCGGGCAATGATTAGGCGGTATCCATGAAAATAGCAGGCAGCCATTTTGTGGACGGTTTTGGACGTTACCTGATTCTGCGCGGGGTTAACTTAGGCGGCGACAGTAAAGTTCCGTCCCTGCCCGACGGTCGAACCCATCACGAGGAAGGTTTCTATGAGGGAAAGAATGTTTCCTTCGTGGGCCGCCCCTTTCCCCTGGAAGAAGCCGACGAGCACTTTGCCCGCCTTTCTTCCTGGGGCCAGCGTTTTCTGCGCTTTCTGGTTACCTGGGAGGCCGTTGAGCATGAAGGTCCGGACATCTACGACAGCGCCTACCTCGAGTATCTCGAGGGTATTGCGGACAGCGCCGCCAGGCATGGCATTTCACTTTTCATCGATCCCCACCAGGACGTCTGGAGCCGCTGGACAGGCGGCGACGGAGCCCCCCTGTGGACTCTCGAAGCGGTGGGTTTCGAGCCGCGCAACTTTCACGTATCCGGCGCCGCCCTTCTCCAGCAGGAATCCGGCGCTTCCTATCCCCGCATGGAGTGGTTTTCAAACCACTTTCGCCTGGCCTGCGCCACCATGTTCAGTCTATTCTTCGCCGGAAACGATCTCGCCCAGGGAGTTAAAATCGAAGGCGAAACCATCCAGGATTATCTGCAAAACCATTATATCGCAGCCATGCGGCAGGTTGTACGCCGCCTTGCCCGCTGCCCCAACGTTGTTGGAATCGATACCCTCAACGAACCGGGCAAGGGCTTTATCGGCATCCAGAACATCCAGGCCGAGCCCAGGCCCTACACGCTGCCCGGTCTCGCGCCCAGCCCCTGGGAGACCATGCAGGCAGGCGAAGGCTTCCCCGCGAAAGTCAATCACATTGGTCTTAAAGGCCTGGGGCTGGGCGTTGTGCGACGAGAAACACTGGGAACTCCCGGGGCAAGAGCCTGGAAAGAGGGCGAGATCTGCATCTGGCGGCGGGCCGGCGTCTGGGACATCCAGCGCGGCAAACCACTACTTTTAAAGCCTGCTTGTTTCGCGGCGGGCGATTTTAATGAAACCTTCCTCAAACCTTTTATCCAGCGTTTTACCCGAGAAATCCGCGCCGAGGCTGCCGCAGCCGGAAAGACCGGCTTCACTCTTTTTATCGAAGGCCCCGCCCACGGCGAAGTCATGCCTTCATTCAAAAAGGGCGAATTCCCCGACATCGTCAATGCAGCCCATTGGTACGATGCCTTTACCCTCACCTTCAAACGCTGGACAGGGTTTTTAGCCTTCGATACCGAAAAAAACAAAGTCATTATTGGGCCCAAGGCGGTGCGCAGCTATTTCCGTGAAGCAATGGAACGCGTACTCAAACATTCCCATTCCGCCATGGGCGGCATTCCCAGCCTTTTAGGAGAATTCGGCCTGCCTTTCGACCTCAACGGACGCCATTCCTTTGCGCGCGGGGATTACCGCACCCAGGAGAAAGCCCTTTCGGCGTATTACAATGCGCTGGATGCAAGTCTCATGAACGCGACCATTTGGAATTACAGCGCAAGCAATACGCACGCCTTCGGCGACGGCTGGAACGGCGAGGATCTCTCTGTCTTTTGTATAGATGAAATAAACCGCCCTAAGCCAGGCAGCCGCCAAGCCGACGCGACCGACGGACTCACCGGTTTAGTAAGTCAATCCGAAAAGATCGACTCCGGCGGCCGGGCATTGCGCGGTTTTGTAAGGCCCTACGCCATGGCAACCGCCGGCAGACCGCTGGGAATGTCCTTCAACAGGGAAACAGGAGAGTTCAGGTACAGCTTTGAAGCCGATTTTTCTATCGAAGCGCCCACGGAAATTTTCGTGCCGCGCATCCAATATCCCGAAGGATACGATATAACCGCAAAGGGCTGCCGCCTGGTGCCGCCAGCGAACACCGGCAGTGCTCCCAACGCTGATCCCTTATCAGAAACCAACCCAAACGCTATGAAGCCGCTACTGCCTGATCCCAGCCACTCTTTCCTCTCCTTCGTTCCGGAGACCGGCGCGGCGCTCTGCGAGATTGTCATCGCGCGCCGCCGTACGCGATATCGTGACTGAATGACGCCGCTCGCGCTTATACGTCGGGAGCGAAACGATGTGGATCGTCACCCCTATTCCCACCACAAGCAGAACAAGATGTACCCACAACAAGCTTCGAGGAACAGTAAATAGAGAAGAACAGACGAGCCCAGTCCAGAGCAGGGTCAACGCCCTTCCCTTCACTTTTCTCGTCAGACCCTCCCCCTCCCGGTAACGGCGCAACTGCTCGCCGAAGAGGCGGTTTGTCGTAATCCATCGGTAGAGCCGCTTGGAACTGCGCAGATAACAGGCAGCGGCCAGGAGCAGAAAGGGCGTGGTCGGGAGCACCGGAATAACAGCCCCGACCAAACCTAGCCCTACGCAGAGAGTCCCGCCCGCCATGAGAAGTACAGAACTGATGCCGCGGCTCTGCCGGGCGGGACTATCATCCTTCATTTCACTGTCCAAGCTCGCTTAAGGGAATCCCGAGGGCCTTGGCGACACCCTTGCCGTACTCCGGATCGGCCTTCATGCAGTTGCCGATATGGCGAATTTTTATCTCCTTGGGTGCGTCGCCCATAGCCCTGGCGGTATTCCCAAAGAGCGCTTCCTTCTGCTCGGGGCTCATCAGTCTGAAAAGCGCCCTGGGCTGACTGTAGTAATCGTCGTCGTCTTCCCTGAAATTCCAGTGGTCGGCGGCGCCTTCCAAGGCCAGGGGCGGCTCGGCAAATTCGGGCTGTTCCTTCCATTCCCCATAGCTGTTGGGTTCATAGCCCAGGGTCGAGCCGTAATTGCCGTCCACCCGCATCTGCCCGTCCCTGTGGTAGGCGTGGTAAGGACAGCGAGGTGCGTTGACCGGAATCTGGTGATGGTTCACTCCCAGGCGATAGCGCTGGGCGTCTCCATAAGAGAAAAGTCTGCCCTGGAGCATCTTGTCCGGGGAGAATCCCAAGCCTGGCACAATGTTGGCAGGGTTGAATGCTGCCTGCTCCACATCCTGGAAATAGTTTTCCGGGTTTCTGTTCAGCTCCAGGATTCCTACCTCATGCAGCGGGTACTCTCCCTTGGGCCATACCTTGGTCAGGTCGAAGGGATTAAAGGAGAACTTAGCCGCGTCTTTTTCGGGGATTACCTGAATACTCATGGTCCAGCGAGGAAAATCCCCGCGCTCGATAGCGTCGTAGAGATCCCGCTGATGGCTTTCCCTGCACTTGCCGACCACAGCCTCGGCTTCGGCGTCGGTGAGGTTTTTTATTCCCTGCTGGGTTTTAAAATGATACTTCACCCAGTAGCGCTCGCCCTTGGCGTTGATCATTGAGTAAGTATGGCTTCCGAAGCCGTCCATGTGGCGGTAGGAGAAGGGAATGCCTCGGTCGCTCATGGTGATGGTCACTTGGTGCAGGGCTTCTGGCAGGTTGGACCAGAAATCCCAATTGTTCTTGGCGCTCCGCAAATTAGTCCGAGGGTCCCGCTTGATTGCATGGTTGAGGTCGGGGAACTTTTTAGGATCCCGTAAAAAGAACACCGGCGTGTTGTTGCCCACCAGATCCCAGTTGCCCTCTTCGGTATAGTACTTCATCGCGAAGCCCCGGATATCCCGCTCGGCGTCGGCGGCCCCGCGCTCACCGGCCACGGTGGAAAAGCGCACGAATACATCGGTCTTCTTTCCGATCTGTGAAAAGAGCTTGGCCTTTGTGTACTTGCTGATTTCATGGGTGACAGTAAAATTGCCGAAGGCTCCCGAACCCTTGGCGTGCATGCGCCGCTCGGGGATAACCTCCCTGTCGAAGTGGGCCAGTTTTTCCAAGTACCACACGTCCTGAAGCAGCGCTGGCCCCCTCGGCCCCGCTGTCATGATGTTCTGGTTGTCCACCACAGGGGCTCCCGCCGCGGTGGTCAATTTCTTCTTTTTATCCATACTTTCACGCTCCTTTTTCCCCTATAAATGACGAATTAAAGCCATCCCTCCCGGGAGGCCGCCTTGCGTAGGCAACGCTCACAGAGACCCCGTACCTCAACCCTGCTGCCCGACACCTGCCCGAAGGCTTTGGCTTCCTCGGGCACCGACAGAGCATCCAATGCAGGGCT
>JAVEYV010000157.1:0-5601 GCA_034003305.1 Spirochaetia bacterium
CGAAAGCCTTGCCGTCACGTTGAGCCTTATCCTTTGCCTTGGCGGCATCCTTGTCCGGATCGCCCAGGTGGGACATCAGCACCAGGCGCTGGGCGCCTGCGGCAAGAATATAATCGATTGTAGGCAGGGCTGCCCTGATGCGGGTATCGTCCTGGACTACTGCGTCCTTTATGGGCACGTTGAAATCGACCCTCATGAGCACCTTGGCGCCGGCAAGGTCGATGTCTCTTACTGTCTTTATCATGGCAGAAGGCTCCTTGCGCGGGTGAGCCCTCGAAAGAGGGCTCACCCGCTTTATCGGAAGGAATGGCTTATTTCTTCGAATCCATGTAGCGGAGAAGGTCCACTACCCTGTTGGAATATCCCCACTCGTTGTCGTACCAGGACACGAGCTTGAAGAAGCGCTTTTCGCCCTTGAGGTTGTTCTGCAGGGTTGCCAGGCTGTCGTAGATGGAGGATCTGGGGTCGTGGATAAAATCGGTGGAAACAACTTCCTCGGTTCCGTAGCCGAAGAGCCCCTTGAGGTAGGTCTCGGAAGCCTTCTTCATGAGGGCGTCGATCTCCTCGATGGAGCTGTCCTTTTCGGATCTGAAGGTGAGGTCTACCACGGAGACTGTGGGGGTGGGCACGCGGAAGGACATGCCGGTGAGCTTGCCCTTGGTCTCGGGCAGCACCTCGCCCACGGCTTTAGCGGCGCCTGTGCTGGAGGGAATGATATTGATGGCCGCAGCCCTGCCGCCCCTCCAGTCCTTCTTGGAAACCCCGTCCACGGTCTTCTGGGTAGCGGTATAGGAGTGGATGGTGGTCATGAGGCCGGTTTCGATGCCGATGCCTTCCTTGAGCAGTACATAGACCAGGGGCGCCAGGCAGTTGGTGGTGCAGGATGCGTTGGAGACAACAAGGTCCTTGGCGGGATTGTATTTCTCATGGTTGACGCCCATGACGAAGGTTGGAATCTTTTTGTCCTCGGACTTGCTCTTGGCCGGCGCGGTGATGATCACCCTCTTGGCTCCAGCTTCCAGGTGGCCGAAGGCTTTTTCATCGGAGAATATCCCTGTGGCCTCGATGACATACTCCACTCCCAGCTTGGCCCAGGGGAGGTTCTTGAGTTCTTTCTCGGCCATGATGCAGGCGATCTCGTGGCCGTTGACCACCAGAACATCGTCCTCGGTCTTGGCCGGATCGCTCTTCCTGGTCGCGAGATCGGCCTTCATCTTACCCTGAACCGAATCGTATTTAAGCTGGTAGGCGAAGTACTCGGCGTCGGTGGCTACATCCACTACTGCTACGACATCCACCTTATCCTTGCCCAATAGGCCCTGATCGACGATGGACTGGAATACCAGTCTTCCAATCCGTCCAAAACCGTTGATAGCGACTTTCATATAGTTCCTCCTTGGGAACAGAGTGACTTACTTAAAGGCAGGCTATGCTCCGCCTAACCGTACATACTGAAACGACCGCGCGTTTAATGGATAATTAAATATCCATTTTTAGGCCGCCATGTCAATACATTCAGCGATACTCTATAGAACATGAAAAGCTTTTTCTAGTGGATAAGCTTATTATTGGGTTCCGTCCGAGCAGTAAAGGCTTTTGGGCATTCATAAAAATTGTGCGATTCGTGCAGCCAGCAGGCCTCAATTGACCAAGAAACCCTGCTCGTATACCCTTACGCCATGGCAGGAAGACTTCATAAAGGGATGCCCCTCCTCGGCTGGTGCTCGATTGCCTTTGTTCTATTCTTAGGCGTAAGCTTTGGATTGGTGCTGGGCGGAACCTTTAATACCATAAGAACCGAGAATTTTGCAGAATTCCAATCGGCGTTGCCCACAAAACTCTATGATGTAAAGGGACGCCTGATCACCGAGTTTTTCTCAGCGGAAAAAAGAAACCCCGTGAGTATTCAGAAACTGCCTGGCCACCTGATTGGCGCTTTTATAACCCGGGAAGACCAATCCTTTTTCCGGCACCGGGGTTTTACGGTCAAGGGACTCGCCAGGGCGGTGTTGGGACAGCTTATCAACAAAAACCTCGGCGGTGGTTCCACCATCACCCAACAGCTGGCTGGGACCCTGTACGCTGACAGAAGAGATATTTCCATCCGACGAAAGCTTATCGAACTTTGGTGGGCCCTCCAGATAGAGCGCCGTTTTACCAAGGACGAGATTCTGGAGATGTACCTCAATAAAATGGTTATGGGCGCCGCGGGAGTATACGGCGTCGAGGCAGCCAGCCAGTACTTCTTTGGACACTCAGCCTCCGTCTGCAGCCCTGCCGAATCCGCCCTGCTGGCCATACAGCTTTCAAGTCCAACCAGGTACAATCCCTTCAGAAATCCTCAGGTAGCCCAAGCCCGTTCCCGCTACGTTCTCGACGAGATGGTAAAAAATGACTACCTCAGCAAAGAAACGGCCGATGCCTCCTTCGATTCCTACTGGGACAACTTCGACTACACCAGGGTTTCCTCCGCTGCCTATTTCATGAGGGATGACAAGGCTCCATGGTTCAGTTCCTATGTGCTCGCCCAGTTGGAGGACATGCTTTACGGTTCTTTCGATATCTATTCCGACGGTCTTTCAGTCTATACGACCCTCGATCTCGACCAACAGGCAATAGCCGAAGCCTACCTGAAGCGGGGACTGGAGCAGGCCAACATCTCCTATAAAAGAGCATCGGCGCTTCGCCTCGCCTCGGCTGAAAACATGTATACTCCCATCGTTGAGCTCTTAGGCCTGGCTTTTGATTTAAAACCACTCTTCGTGTCCAATTCCAGGAACGAATACCAGGCCTACGAGTACTACACCTCCAGCATAAATCCCGTCCTCGAGGCATTTTCGCTCAGCTTCGGCCTTCCGGAGCTCAAAGGTCTGGCAAGCGCCGGCAACGCAAAACTAAAAAGCAATTTGGAAAAGACGACCGTCGAGGGTGCCTTTGTCACGATCGACAACGAAACCGGATACATAACCACCCTCATCGGCGGTTCGGAATACAGCATGGCTAACCAGTGGAACCGGGCTACCCAGGCCAAGCTCCAACCCGGTTCGACTTTCAAGCCCCTGTACTACTCCGCCGCCATCGATTCGGGGAAGATAACCGAAGGCAGCCTTATCTATGACTCGCCCACAATCTTCTATAACGAGGACGGCACTCCATACATACCCCTCAATTTCAGGGGCGAATGGGAGGGAACGGTGCTTGCATGGAGAGCTTTAGCCCGTTCCATGAACGTTCCTTCGGTAAAAGTGCTGCAGGCCGTGGGTTTCGATGCGGCCATAAAACGGGCAGCGGCACTGCTCGACATTGATGATCCGGCGGAGATCCAGAGAACCTTCCCCCGGGTCTACCCCCTCGCACTCGGTGTCGTAGGAGTAAAGCCGATACAGATGGCCAGGTCTTACGCTGTCTTTGCCAACGGCGGCAAGGCGGTGGAACCTATTGCGATACGCTACGTAGAGGATAGGAACGGCGCGATAATCCTCGAGCCAGAAAAAGACAGCAGGGAAAAACTGAGAAAAATGGGGGCTTCCATACAGGTTGTCAGCCCCCAGAATGCCGCCATCATGGTTGATATGCTCCAGAGGGTTGTAGCTTCGGGCACTCTGGCCGGCTCCACCTCCTCGGGTGGCAAGATGCGGCAAACCGGATCGAGGGGAGGCTCGTATACTATACCCCTGGCGGGAAAAACCGGCACGACCCACAACTGGGCCGATGCCTGGACCGTAGGATCGAGCCCCTATTTTACCGCCGCCATATGGTTTGGCTTTGACAGAGGAAGCAATTCGCTGGGCGTTGAGCAAACAGGCGCCACCATCGCAGCGCCCATCTGGGCCGACTACATGAGGGACATTCATAAGGGCTTGGAATTCAAGGATTTTCCACAGCCTCAAAGCGGGCTGGCCAGGGTTTCGGTCTGTTCAGCATCGGGACTTTTGCCCACCGAGTACTGCGACGAGGGTACGGTGAGCCTGCTCTTTTTGGAGGGGAGTCAGCCCCTGAACGGCTGCGATGTGCATAAGGATACTAGCCAGGACGCTGCGAATCTCTTGCAGAAGTTATTAGGAATCACCACGACTACCCTTCCCGGGACAACCTCAGAGCCTGATGACAACCTTAGCCCGCCCGACCTGGACACAAACCTGGTTATCGACCTTCCGTAACTCTCAAGCTTCCCCTGTCCCCGGGAATAAGCGTCTCGGATTCTTCCCTGGCGGCCCTCGGTTTTTTTCTGGGCGAGTACCCCATGACAAGTGAGGCTAGCAGCACGGCAGCGCCGGTGATAGCCGAGAGAAGCTTTATCACAGTATCGGGCAGGCCGCTGGATCTGCCGGACTGAACAGGTTCGAGCCGTTCCGCCCTGGAAGAAACCAGGGTCGTATCGATATTGGAAAGCTGGATGATTTTTTCATCGGCTCTTATATAGCCTATGGATCGCGCTTCTCGTGCTATTCTATCCCTGTCCGAGGCAAGCGCCTCCTTTATATCCAAAAGGGCGGCGTTTTCAAGGGAAAATGCTTCCAACTGAAGTTCCATCCGTGCTATATCGGTCTTTACCTCCCTAAAGGCCAGAAAACCGGCCTGGCCGGCTATGAGGGAAAGAACGCAATAGGCAATGATACATGCGCAGAGAGCGTTGGACAGGGCGTCGGACAGGCTAGGCGGGATTCGCCGTTCGGCGGAGAGGCGCTGTGACGAGGAAAATATTCGCCCCGCGGACAATTGCCCCGGGGTCGCTCGCTGAGAAGAGGCATCCATTGTCTACATTTACGGAAAGAGCTTTAACGGCCTTTAGGGATATCGGAACTCTTGTAAAGAGAGACTCTCCTGGTATAATGGTGTGAGGATGGGAGATTCCATGGTGGAACGACATAAAGAAGACTATAGCAGCCCGGACCAGGAAAGACCGGGAGGCCTCTCCGAGGAGGGAGCCTTTGTGAGCCCCGAGGAACTCGAAGGTCTGCTCGCAGCCTTAGATAAGCAGGACGGCCGCTTTCTGGACAGTGGAGAGAGTCTTCAAAACGCTGACGAAGGCGATTTTCTGTCCCCTGAAGATCTTGGCAGCAGCCCTGCGCAGGACACGATTATCCAGCAAACCCCGGCAGAAGCTCCATCCAGAAGACCGCAAACCCACCCTAGAGCAGGTATCGAGATCGAGGATCCGGCTCTTCTTTCGAGGATTGCCTCTGAACTCCGCTCGATTAAATCGGAACTGAGTCATCTAAAAACCAGCTATGACGATACAATCTCCCAAACGCTTTCCCAAACCTCCAATCAGAGTTCAACTTCAATACAAACCGAAAGCCTCCAACCACAGGTGCCTCAGATGCCTGAAGCTCTATATCAGGAGATGAAAAAGCTGCTCGGATACTTGGACAGGCTCCTCGAATCCTTGCCGGAAGATAAAATTGATCAATTTGCACGCTCAGAGTACTTCGACTTGTATAGAAAAGTATTCGAATACTTTGAGCTTGTATAAAGTTCCTCGAACCTTGTTGGTAAAGAGGTCCTCCAGGATACCTGGGCGACCTCTTTCTTTTCTTTTTACTATTACATGTCTTTACATCAGCGCATACCCAGGAAGATAATCCCGCTTCCTCGATA
>JAVEYV010000158.1:0-5544 GCA_034003305.1 Spirochaetia bacterium
GCTGGACGGCATGAATCCCAAGCCCTCCCAGCCCGATGATGAGCACTGTATTGCCCATGCCCAGCCGCGCAAGACGACCTAAGGCATGGTACGGAGTAGCTACCGCGTCGGGCAGAATAGCCATGCGGTCGAAAGCCATATCCGACTCAAAGGTACAGAAGTTGGCCGCCGGCATTGCTACGTATTCTGCAAAGCCCCCAGGCAGCTCGAAGCCTATGCGTGTAATCGAGGTGCAAAGATTTTCCCGCCCGGTAAGACAAAGCTCGCAAACGCCGCAGGGAACTATATGAAAAGCCACACCCTTGTCGCCCAACGCCAATCCACGCACATCTTTGCCCAGGGCCGCAACCTCTCCCGCCACCTCGTGGCCCGGCACATGAGGCAGCTTAATGCTCCGGCCCAGCTGGCCCGAAACAAGCTTTATATCGGTTTGGCACATACCGCAGGCCCGAACCCTGACAACTATATCTTCAGGTCCCGGCACGGGTTCGGGCAGATCCGACAGCCTTAAATCAGCGTTGTACGATTCCAGAACCATCGCTTTCATAATAATATCCTTTTACGGCAGGCGGCCGGGCAGGCCCCTGGCCTGCCCGGCCGCGCTTCGCCAGCCTCGTCATCTAAGACCGCTTAACCCTATTTGCCCACATCCAAAGTTCTGAACTCGTCGCCGAAATCATGGGCCGCGGTAAAGCCGCCGTCCACCACAATAGTCTGGCCGGTTATGTAATCCGAGCCCGGTGAGCTTAAAAAGAGCACCACCGGCACGATGCAGTCAGTATTGCCAGTGCCCAGAGGAACTGCGTTGTTCACCTTGACGCCGATAGGCGAATTATGGACAGCCGAAGACCCGGGGGTTCTGATAAACCCGGGCGCTATGCAGTTTACATTGATCTTGTAGGGGGCCAATTCCAGGGCCAGAATGCGGGTCAGCCCCATCATGCCGCTCTTTGCGGCGCTGTAGGGAGGGGAAGCCACAGCCACCAGCCCCACCACCGAGGAGAGGTTGATGATCTTGCCCTTCTTTTGCGCGATCATGTGGGGAGCCACAGCCTTGGAGACTAAAAATGCCGACTTCAGGTTCGTGTCGATAATCTTGTCCCAGGTCTCTTCCGGCGTTTGCAGCAAAGGCAGGCGCTTCAGATAGCCCACGTTGTTCACTAATACGTCAATTTTCCCAAACTTTTCGATTATCTGGGCCACCATGGCCTCTACCTGATCGCCCTTGGTAACGTCCACCTTCATGGTTGAGGCCAAGCCGCCTGAGGCGACAATTTCAGCCACCGTTTCCTTGGCCGCCGCCTCGTTGTAATCGGGGCATACCACCGTAGCTCCCTCATCGGCGAAGGCCTTGCAGTATGCCTTGCCTAAGCCCATGCCGCCGCCTGTTACCACTACGACCTTATCCTTGAACTGTCCTGAACCCATACTCGACTCCCTTGAATAAAAACCGTCGGATGAAATACGAAATCGCCCAACGCGGCCATTGACCAAATGTATCGCGGCGATGTGGCGAAATTATCTTTTTCAGACAGGATAACGGGATCGTTCAGGATTTGCAGGATATTTTATTTAATTCCCCAATCCATTATTTTTTCCTGTTATCCTGTCCAAATTCCTTTATTAGCCCTAACAGGATAACAGGATCTCCCAAGATCAACAGACACATCCATCGACGCGCCGCGCAATCAAATTCTTTTTCCTGTTATCCTGTCCAAATTCCTTTATTAGCCCTACCATAAAAGCTAATCCTGTCAATCATGCAAATCCTGTTATCCTGTCCAACAGCTCCTAGCAACCGGAAAATTTATTTAAGAACGCAACCGTGGCGTCGACCCATCCTTCGATAATGGCCTTTCCCTTTTCGGGAGTGGCCGCCATGGGATCGCCCAACGCGCCGGACTTGGTCTCCTCGTTGGATGAGCGGAAAACCGAGAAACTCACATCGTTAATCTTAAGCTTGTGAAGCCCCGCGAAGGGCGCCCCGGCTATAGGCACCGAGGGTTTTTCGGCCACTGCCTTGTCCATCTTCACCGTCTCGGGAGCGATCGCCATGATCACCGAAGTCATAATCTCGCCCGCGTGAGTGAACTTGCCTTCTTTGATGTCGACCTTCCTGGACGCCATCACCTCGGCCGA
Organism: Spirochaetia bacterium; assembly: GCA_034003305.1. Classification (GTDB taxonomy): domain Bacteria; phylum Spirochaetota; class Spirochaetia; order Treponematales; family Rectinemataceae; genus UBA2256. The sequence goes on from JAVEYV010000158.1 coordinate 2,140, forward strand.
TACATGCCATAGATTCACCAAACCCACCAGGATTCCCTCGTCCCTCAGTTCAAGTCCGACAGTACCGATAGGCTCGTCGTTAAAGGTATGGGGACTCACAAAGAAAATATGGGTAAAGCCGTTGCGCACCAGACAGCGGCAGTACTGGCGCAGGTAATCCATGAGACTTTCCTTAGAAAGCCCGATCATACCGGGAAAATTCTTGTGCCACTCGCTGGTTCCAACGGTGATCAGCGGAGCCAGGACAGCTCCGGTTTTCTCCGCCACCTTAACCGCCACATGTTCCGCAGCCATGGAGTCCGCCGCCAGGGGCAGATGGGGTCCCTGCATTTCGATAGCCCCGATGGGCACGATGACGGTCTTCGTCGTCTTGACCGCCTCTGCCAATTCCTTCCATGTCATCAATTCCATTCGTTTAAGCATCGCATCCACCTCTGATTGAATTCGAGGCGCCCCCTTGAGCGTTCCGCCCGACAGCAGGCCTCGATGGTTTTTAAAAGAACGGGGCGCCTCGAAAGACGCCCCATAAAAGCCTCTTAGTACTTCATCACCGAAAGCGGGGGCAGAACTTCCTCGCCGCCGTAGGATTCCAGCACATGGTACCAGTCGTTGGGATTCTTCCGTTCAGCCAGCGCCTTGCCCTTCATGATGAAAGTCACATTCTTGGCGATGGGCTGATGGTCGATTCTGAAAGAAGCAGGACCCTTCACCGTATTGAAGGTACCGGTAGCCAGCACCTTGGCCACAACCTTGGGATCGAAGCTTCCGGCCTTCTCGACGGCCTGGAAAATATACTGGGTGGCCACGTAGCAAGCGGTTCCCATATTGTCGGGAGGCTCGTTCCAGCGCTTCATGTAGGCGTCGGAGTATTCCTTTATGCTCGACACAAGCTCCTTGTCCACCAGGCCGCCCACATCGTAGTAGAACCAGGTCTGGGCATAGAGCTTGGCCAGAATCTCCGGCGCGAATCCCTTGGACTCGGTATTGGAAATCCAGCAGTAGAATAAGTCCATTTCCTTATCGATGCCCATGTCGATCGCCTGCTTGACCAGGGCGATGCCGTCGGCGCCGGTGAGACTGTTGACCAGGAAGTCGGCGCCCGAGGCCTTGGCCTTGGAAAGAGTGGCCGAATAATCGGTGGTCCCCATATTGACCGCATCCCTGCCCACCAGCACAGCCCCAAAGTCTTTGGCTGCTGCTTCGAGTCCCTCGCGGATAGTGGTGCCCCAGGAATCAGCCCGCTCCACATAGAAAATCGTCTTCTTGCCCAAGGTCTTTACAATCGATTTGCCGGTGATGTAGCCGATACTCCAGGGCGTAAAGGTCGGGGTATACATTGCGTCGGCGGGATTGCCCTTCAGCAGGGCGTCCTTGGCGGGAACGAAACCGGGAAGATAAATGACAGAACTAATTTTGGTCTCTTCGTTCAGTGCTCCAGACATTGGGTTCCAAATGCCACCGGTTACTGCCAGAGCTCCCTTGTCCAGCATTTCCCTGAAGCGGCGAACGCCCACGTCCAACTTAGCCTCGTCATCGGCAATAAAGGTCTCTACCTTCACGTTGCCCCAGGGCATTTTCAGGCCGCCGGCGGCATTAACCTGTTCCACCGAGAGAAGGAAAGACTTCCTTTGACCCTCGGCGAGTCCCGCCAGAGAGCCTGTCAGCGAGGAAAGAAACCCGATCTTAAACACATCGGGCTGACTTTTTTGGGCAACCACCGGCGAAAGGCACAGCGCGGCGATCAACAACAGCACCAGCCACCTAGAAATCCTTCTTTTCATTCGATCCTCCCTGAGTGTGAACGATGGGCCTAAGATCCTGAATCGTTCCGGAAATAATCCGTCAGCGAAACTAAGACGTGATAGTACAATTGTATAACAGTCTCACGATCTGTCAATCTTTTTTTACTGATATTTCATTGAATCGCGATATATAAACCATGGCGATCAAGGTTAAATTCAAGGCCAGCCAGAAAATAAGTCAAACATAGTATCATCTTACTGTATTATTGTAATAAAATAAGATAAATATAGTTAAATATTTATAGAAATTAGAATTATATAGTTGTAATTAGAAACAAATACTTTTTATCTATACTTTTAGTTTGACAAACCCCAACATGAGTGAGAGAATCTGGCAAATGCTCTATTGCGTTTTTATTATCTAAGGAGGATACCAATGCGGAAGAGATTTATGTGCATTTCAATGCTCATATTCGGCTTTCTAGCGCTGATTGCCACAGGAGCAGCTACTGGCCCCAAGGAGTTTAAGCTAGGATTTATGTCTTCCTTCACGGGTACCTTTGCCCCTATGGCGGAAAATCAACGCAAGGGGGCCGAACTCGCTGTGGCAGAGATAAATGCGCGCGGCGGACTTAAAATGCCCTGGGGCAATATTCCGATAAAATTATTGGCAAAAGACGACGAGTGTAAACTCGATGTGGGCGTTCGCCGTTATAGAGAATTAGTAGAAGCCGGCATCCACGGATTCACTGGTATTTGCTGGAATCCTATGGCAGCGGCCCTCAATGAAGAATCCAAGCTCAAACCCCTTCCGATGATCACCGCCTGCGTGCCCGCCTATGATTCCTTTAAAAAAGGCAATCCTGCGCCCGGCTTTTTCTCTGTAGCTTTCACGCCATGGAGCATCGGGTATCTTTCCGGCCAATCGGCGGTAAAGAGCCTGAATGCAAAACGCATTTACTTTGTTTCTCGTTCTGATTCCTGGGGCAGCTCCATTTATGATGGCCTGAAAGCAGCTTTGGCGGAATTCGGCGGCGAGGTTGTCGGGTATGCAGAATTCCCTAACGGAAACCTGGATTTCACTTCTGCGATCAACCAGGCTCTCACACTAAAGCCCGATGTATTTATGGGAGTACAGATGGGTGCCGATGCCATATCATTGTTCAAGCAGGCCTACGACATGGGGCTTATGGCAGTATCGAAGCCTTTCAATACATGGACCGCCAACTATATCGCAAAATCCATTCCCCGCCCCGCGCTTGCCAAAATGTACGCGCTGAACTTCCATTACTACGATCTTGCGGGATTCAAGGACAACGATCTCGTGACCAAGGCGAAAACCTATACCGACAGTCACAAAAAAATGTTTGGCGGAGAGCCTCCCGATTCCTACACGAGCATCGCGTATATGGCGACGACAATAATGCTGGATGCAGTGGAAAGAGCCGGAACCTTTGATGTGGACGCAGTATCGAAAGTACTTGCGACACAAGAGTTCGACACACTCAAAGGTTCTGCGAGATTCCGCGAGGATCATGAATTGGTCAACGAATACCTTGCATGTATGGTAAGCGGAAAAGCTTCGGGAACCAATGAATGGGATCTAGTTAAGGTAGAAGGCAGTCTCGGCGGCGATATGGCCCTTCCTTCGCTCAAACTGCGG
>JAVEYV010000159.1:0-5538 GCA_034003305.1 Spirochaetia bacterium
TAACCGGCCCCCCCGGCACGGGCAAGAGCACCCTCACCGACAAGCTTATCGGGTATTTCCGTAGTCAGGATAAAATGGTCGCGGTCATCGCGGTTGACCCCTCCAGCCCCATTTCCGGAGGAGCCATTCTAGGCGACCGGCTGCGCATGCAGAGCCACGCCGTCGATCCCGGCGTGTTCATCCGGAGCCTCGCATCCAGAGGCCAACTGGGAGGCCTTTCCAAGGCTACAGCCTTTGCCCTCAGGGTGCTGGAGGCTGCCGGCTACGATATCGTGATAATCGAAACCGTCGGTGTCGGCCAATCGGAGATCGATATTATCAAGGTTGCCGATACGGTGGTATTGGTATCGGTACCGGGCTTGGGTGACGAAATCCAGGTGATCAAGGCCGGCATAATGGAGATCGGCGACATCTTCGTCGTCAACAAATCCGACAGGGACGGAGCCGACAGGGTCGTGCGGGAAATCCGCGCCATGCTAGAAACCCAGGCTGCCCTCAAGCGGGGCAGAAGTCCTCAGGCGGGCCCTGACACCCTGGCCTCCCGGAGCGCGGAACTCCTCCACCATGGTCAAACCGGCACCGCCTCAGCGCAGCCGGCAGAGAATGTCGAGCTGGAGGATCTGCCTCCGGTGATGAAAACGATAGCCGATACCGGGGAGGGCGTTCCCGAGCTGGGCGCCCGGATACTGTCCCGATACGAGAATGACAGGCTGAGCGGAGCTCTGGAGACCCGGCGCATCGGTTCCATAAAAGCCCAGATAAAGGATCTTGCGGCCTGGCAGCTCATGGAGCGCTTCGCCGGCTCAGAAGGCGAGGGTAGACTGGACAGCCTGGCAGAGTCGGTGCATGCGCGCAAAAAAGACATATACGGCGCGGCCAGAGAGCTGACCGCAGCCCTGGTCAAAGGAGAATCGCCATGAAACTTGAAAAACTTGATCATATCGGCATCGCCGTTGAAAGCCTCGATACCTCGCTGCCCATTTGGGAAGGCGTACTGGGTTTGCCCTGTCACGGCACCGAGGAGGTGGCCGAACAGAAGGTGAAAACCTCGTTTTTTCCCGTCGGAGACACCGAGGTGGAGCTGCTGGAATCCACCGATCCCGAAGGACCCATCGGCAAATTCATCGCCAATAAGGGCCAAGGGGTCCACCATCTGGCCTTCAGAGTCGACGACATCGACGCCGCCTTGGCGGAACTCAAGGCCAAGGGCGTTCGCCTGATCGACGAAAAGCCCCGGTACGGCGCGGGCGGGGCGCGAATAGCCTTTATCCACCCCAAGGCCACCGGGGGCGTGCTGATCGAAATCAGCGAACGCAGTAAGGCCTAAGGGCGCCAAGGCGCCTTAGGAAAGCGAATGAAGGTCTGTATTGTCGGCGTGGGAGCCATAGGCGGAACCCTGGGATACCGCCTGGCGAAGGCGGGCTGCGAGCTCTCCGGCCTCGCGCGGGGCCAGACCCTCGCCGCCTTGCAACAAAAAGGGCTGCGCCTGATCGCAGAAAAATCCGGAGTCGAGACTGTAGGTTCGGTTTCTATACGCGCCAGCGATACGCCGGAAGATTTAGGTTCCCAGGATCTGGTGATTGTAGCGGTAAAGGCTCCCGCCCTGGGCGCCCTGGCGCCCAGGCTAGGCCCCCTCCTTAAACCCGATACGATTATTCTGCCTGCCATGAACGGCATACCCTGGTGGTTTTTTCAGGGCTTCGGCGGCGGACTTGAGGGCAGGCAGTTGCGCTCCGTCGACCCCGATGGAATGCTTTCATCCGCACTCCCAAAGGAATCGATCCTCGGCTGCGTCGTGCATCTCGGGGCACTATGCCCCCAGCCCGGCCTTGTCAAACCCCTTCCGTTAAAAACCCTCATTCTCGGAGAACCTTCCGGCGCCTTAAGCCCGCGGCTTGAAAACCTGACCGATCTCTTCACCAGGGCAGGTTTCGAAATCAAGGTCTCCCAATCGATCCAAAACGATATCTGGTACAAACTCTGGGGCAATATGACGATGAACCCCGTCTCGGCCCTGACCGGCGCTACGATGGACAGAATTCTTGGCGATCCGCTGGTCGAAGAATTTTGCAGACAGATCATGACCGAAGCCAAAGCAGTGGGCGAGAAGATCGGCTGCATCATCGGTCAGAGTGTTGAAGACCGCCTGGCCGTTTCCCGCACCCTGGGCGCCTTCAAAACCTCCATGCTCCAGGATGTGGAAGTCGGAAGACCCTTGGAGCTGGACACCCTGGTGGGAGCGGTAGCGGAGATCGGCGGCATGGTCGGAGTTCCAACCCCCGCCATCGACACCCTTTTCGGATTGACGAGGCTGAAGGCGAGGGTGGCCGGCCTTTACCCTGAAGAAGCCTGAGCTCGACCGGATCTAAAAAATGAGACAGGGTTCGAGAATTCGACGCGAATGCGAAAATTGCTTTAGGAGGCAGACATGGCTATTTCGGCCAAGATGAAAGACTTTGTCGCCAACGGCTCGATGATACGAAAAATGTTCGAAGAAGGGGCGAGACTGAAAGCCCTGTACGGAGCCGACAAGGTATTCGACTTCAGCCTGGGCAATCCCAACGTGCCGCCTCCCGAGATTTTTAAGCGCACACTCAAGGCTGTGGTTGAAGCCGACGAGCCCGACCTGCACTCTTACATGCCCAACGCCGGTCTGCCCGCCGCCCGTTCGGCTATCGCTGCCAGGCTAAGGGCCGAACAGAAGGTAAATGTTCAGGCCGAGAATGTTGTCGTAACCTGCGGGGCTGCGGGGGCACTGAATATCGTCTTCAAGGCCCTTCTCGAACCAGGGGACGAAGTCCTGGTGAGCGCCCCGTATTTTGTCGAATACGGCTTCATCGCCGACAATCACGGCGCTGTCCTCAAAGCGGTACCGGCCAAAGCGGATTTTTCCCTCGATCCGGCTGCCCTCGAGGCCGCAATGGGTCCTAAAACCAAGATCGTTCTGATCAACACGCCCAACAATCCCACGGGAAAAATCTACTCCGCCGAATCCCTTAAAGCCCTGTCGGCGGCGATGAAGCGCAAGGGCGACGAATTCGGGCGCAGGATATACCTTGTCTCCGACGAACCGTACCGCAAACTGGCCTACGACGGGGCGATTGTCGCAAGCCCCCTGGCGAGCTGCGACGATTCGATCGTGGTTACTTCCTACTCCAAGGAACTGTCCCTGCCGGGAGAGCGCATCGGCTTTGCCGCGGTCAACCCCGCAGCCGAGGATGCCCGGGATATCGTGGCAGCCCTTTCCCTGGCCAACCGCATACTGGGTTTTGTCAACGCGCCCAGCCTGATGCAAAAAGTGATCGCCCTCCTCATCGATCAGGAAGGACAGGATAAGGGATTACCGGCCTGTGTGGACGTATCCATCTACCAACGCAAACGCGACCTTCTCGCCCGGGGCTTAAGGGCTGCGGGCTATGAATTCACCCTGCCCGAAGGGGCATTCTACCTATTCCCAAAAATTCCAATCGCCGATGATGCAAAATTTCTGGGCCTGCTCAAGGAGGAAAACATACTCGTGGTGCCCGGTTCGGGATTCGGAGCCCCGGGCTATTTCCGAATCGCCTACTGCGTAGACGATGCTGCAATCGCGGGAGCCCTTCCCGGCTTCGAGCGGGCCATGAAACGGGCAAAGTCCCTTGCCTGAGCCATGGCTCGAACAAGGCTTTTCGGTTCTTTTTCACAATGCCGGGAGACAATAGTAAAAGATGATAATATTAGGTATTATCGATATACACTGTCAGTCTTTAGGGTATAGAAACATAATTGCATCGGTATTATACTGCCCGGAGGCATAAATTCATAAAAATACGCTTTGCTGCATTCTGTTTTATTTTAGGGAATGTTGAAGGGCGTGCATCAAGGATGGATGGCTGATTATGGAAGAAAAGCTAAAGTTGCTTGAAGAGCGGCGCGCTAAAGTGCTAGCCGGCGGAGGCCCGAAGCGCGTGGCGGCGCAGCATGCGAAAGGCAAGAAGACTGCCAGAGAGAGGATCGAAGCCCTTCTCGACAAGGGAAGCTTCATCGAGCTGGATGCCTTTGTGGAGCATCGCTCCACCGACCTGGGCATGGCCGAGGTTGAGGCGCCGGGCGAGGGTGTGGTCATCGGTTACGGCACCATTGCCGGCAGAACCGTCTATGTGTTCGCCCAGGACTTCACCGTCATTGGCGGATCCTTAGGCGAGATGCACGCGGCCAAGATCTGCAAGGCCATGGATATGGCGGTCAAGGTCGGCTGTCCCTGCATTGGCATCAACGATTCAGGCGGCGCCCGGATCCAGGAAGGCGTGGACGCGCTTTCGGGCTACGGCGATATCTTCTATCGCAATACCCTTTCTTCAGGCGTTGTTCCCCAGATTTCCGTAATTATGGGGCCCTGCGCGGGCGGCGCGGTCTATTCTCCCGCCCTTACCGACTTTGTCTTTATGACTGAAGGTACGGCCAACATGTTTATCACCGGCCCTCAGGTAATCAAGGCTGTCACTGGCGAGGACGTAAGCGCCGAAGACCTCGGCGGGGCCAGGGTGCATACCGAAGTGTCGGGAGTAGCCCATTTCAAGTATAAGGATGAGGGTTCCACCCTCGAAGCGGTGAGAAAGCTTCTTTCCTTTCTGCCCCAGAACAACATTGAGGATGCCCCCCTGGTAAATTCGGGCGACGATCCTTTCAGGGCCGATCCTGAGCTTGCGGGAATAATCCCCGATTCTTCGAACAAACCCTACGATGTCAGGCGGGTTGTCGAACGGGTGGTGGATTCCGGCGACTTTTTCGAAGTTCAGCCCGACTATGCAAAAAACATGGTTACCTGCTTTGCCAGGCTGGCGGGCCGCACGGTCGGTATCATCGCCAATCAGCCGGCGGTGCTCGCGGGCGTACTGGATATCAATGCCTCGGACAAGGCCTCCCGCTTTATCCGATTCTGCGACTCTTTCAATATTCCCCTTTTAACCTTCTCAGACACCGCCGGCTATCTGCCCGGAGTGGGACAGGAACACGGCGGGGTTATCAGGCACGGAGCCAAGCTGCTCTACGCCTATTCCGAAGCCACGGTGCCCAAGATGACCGTGATTCTGCGAAAAGCTTACGGCGGAGCCTACATCGCCATGTGCTCCCGCCACCTTGGAGCCGACCAGGTCTTTGCCTGGCCCAGCGCCGAGATCGCTGTAATGGGCCCGGACGGTGCTGCCAATATCATATTCAAGAAAGAAATCGAAGAAGCCGCAGACCCAGTAGCCGCCAGGAAGGAAAAGATCGAAGAGTACAAGAAGAACTTCGCCAATCCCTACAAAGCTGCGCTACGGGGCTATGTGGACGATGTCATCGATCCATCCCAGACAAGGGCTAGGCTCTGCGCAGCCCTATCCATGCTGCTGGGCAAGCGCCAAACCTTGCCGGCCCGCAAGCACGGCAACATCCCTTCCTGAGCACTGGAGCTGCAGAAATGAATAAATGGCTGATAATGTTTGCAGGGATAGGCACAGTCTTTGTGGCGCTTATTTCGATTATCGCGATTATCCAAGTTTTCCACATGATTTTCGG
>JAVEYV010000160.1:0-5495 GCA_034003305.1 Spirochaetia bacterium
ATTACAGGTGCTGTGTACCTCATCTTTCCGGTCTTCTTCAAGCTTTCGCTTCCCAGCGGCTCGCTGTGGTACTGAGGTAAAATAATGGAAGCTATACTTCAAGCATTCGGCGCGGCGCTGCAGTTAAATGTGATTCTCATGATGATCCTCGGTGCGGTAGTGGGCATTGTGTTCGGGGCTATCCCTGGCCTCACCTACTCCATGGGGATCATTCTCGTGCTCCCTCTTACCTTCAACCTGGATCCGTTGGCGGCCATTACCCTGCTGCTGGGCGTCTATGTAGGCGGCATGACAGGAGGATCGGTTTCGGCGATCATTCTTGGCATTCCGGGAACTCCTTCGGCGGCGGCTACCTGTCTGGACGGGCATAGGCTGGCCAAGGAAGGCAAGGCCGGAAAGGCGCTGGGAACAGCGGTTTTCGCAGCCACGGTGGGCGGTCTCATATCGGTTATAATCCTGGTAGTCGTAGCCCCCATCATCGCCAAGTTTGCCCTTAAATTCGGCCCCGCGGAGATCTTCGCCCTGGTGTTCTTCGGCTTCTCCGCCATCGCGGGCATATCTTCGGGCAAGGTGATCAAGGGACTGATCTCCGGCATGATAGGTCTTCTGGTAATGACCATGGGCATGGACCCGGTCATGGGCGTAAAGCGCTACACCTTCGGTTCCATCAATCTGTTAGGCGGCGTGGACGTCCTGTCATTCATGATCGGTATGTTCGCCATTCCCCAGATTGTCGAGGCCTTTGCCACCGATGAATCAGGGATAAAGCGCAAATTGGATACCAATGTCTCTATGTCTTTCCCGACATTCAAGGAGATCAAGAGGCTCTCTGGTACTATCCTGAAGTCGGCCTTGATCGGCGTGGGTATCGGAGCCATTCCCGGCACCGGCGGTCCAATCGCTGCCTTCCTGGGCTATGACCAGGCCAAGCGAAAGGCTTGCTCTGACGAGCCGACTCTGGAGTGCGTGGCCGGCCCTGAAGCGGCCCACAACGGCGTTACCGGCGGAGCCCTGATTCCCATGCTTACCCTGGGTATTCCCGGCGATCCCGCCACGGCCATCCTCCTGGGAGCGCTCCTGATTCACGGTCTCAAACCGGGACCCCTTCTCTTCCAGGAGAATTCGGGCTTTGTCTATGGTATCTATGCCACGCTCTTTATTATCAATATTCTGGTATTCGCCATCCAGAGCTTCGGCATACGGTTTTTTGTCAAGGTTTTGGATTTTAAAAAATCCTATCTCTACACTACCATCATGGTGCTTTGCGTGATCGGCTCCTTTTCGTCCCATAACAACATGTTCGATGTCTTTACGATGTTCGCGGCGGGACTCATTGGATTCTTCATGCAGAAGTTCGGATTCCCCGTGGCGCCGACAATTCTTGCCTTGGTGCTTGGACCCACGATGGAGGACTCTTTCAGAAGGGCGCTTATCCTTTCTCAGGGCGACTTCACTACGTTTGTGTCCAGCCCGATCAGTATCGTTTTCTACGCCTTCACGGCCTTCGTGCTTGTCAGTCAGGTACGGCGCAAGAAGAAGGCGAAAAAAGCTTAGGCGAAGCAGCCGCATAAGGCCGACAGGCCTTATGCGGCTGCCTCAAGTTTTATCACACTATAAGGAGATCACATGAGCCAGAAATTAGCCTTTACCATGGACGACGCCATCAAGGGCGTAGCACACCACGGCAAGGTCGAGGTCAATATTCTCATCAACGAGGATACCTGCGGCGCCAAGAGTTTTTCTCTCTTGGTAAACAAGATCAAACCCGCCGACACCTGCCAGCAGGAAGGCACTAAGGGCCACTCCCACGAGATCGAGCACGGCGTGTACTGCCTTTCCGGCATGGGCGCCATCACCGTGGGCGATGACACCTATCCCCTCATGCCCGGCACCGCCGTATTCGTGCCTTCCGGGAAGCTGCACTACCTGACCAACCTGGATCCCAAGGAAGACCTGGTCTACATCATCATCTACGTGCCCGCGGGCGAGGAAAAACTCCTTCTGGCCAAGGGCTAGGACAGGGACGATGAGGCAAAGCAGGTTGTAAGCAAGAACCTGCGTTCCTTGAAAAAAGGCGGCTCCGCAGGGGGCCGCCTTTTTTGCTCTCGAATTAGCAGTGTTATACGCTGGCAGGCTTTTTCAAAACTCGGACGAGTTTTGAAAAAGCCTCTCGGTAAAGGTTAGAATTTGTTCTTCAGGAACTCCGTCGTGCTGGCGGCGATCTGCTCAGCCAAGAGCCCGTGCTGGCTCAAGAGGCCTTCGTAGGGACCGTTGGAGGCAAAGCGGTCGTCGATGCCCAGCAGTTTAAGGGGCGTAGGCCTTGTCTGGGAGAGGAACTGGGCGACAGCGCTACCAAGGCCGCCGTTGAGGAAGTGCTCTTCCACGGTGACGATCCGGTTGGTTTCGCTCGCGGCCTTGAGGATCATCTCCTGGTCCAGGGGTTTGATAGTGTGAATATCGATAACCCGGGCGCTGATGCCCTTGCGGTCCAGCAGTTCTGCGGCCTTTATCGCCTGGCAGAGTACGGTTCCGGTACCGATTATGGTTACATCATGGCCTTCTCTGACCAAGATACCCTTGCCGATTTCGAAGGGCAGGTCCTCGTCGTACAATATAGGCATGTTGGGGCTGCCGATGCGCATGTAGGAGGGGCCTTTGTGTTTGGCCAGGGCAAGGGTTGCCTTTCTGATCGAGACGGGGTCTCCCGGATTGAGCACCAGGAGGCCGGGAATGGTGCGCATGAGGGCGAAGTCGTCGATGGAGTGGTGGGTGGGGCCCAGCTGGGAGTAGGTGAGGCCCCCGCAGCGCCCGATCACCTTGACGTTCTGCCGCATGTAGCCCAGGTCGTCCTTGACCATTTCGAAGGGTCGGGCGGAGACGAAGGGGGCAATAGCCGCAAAGAAGGGAATCTTGCCCGTGGCCGCCATGCCGGCACAGTAGCCCACGGCTCCCTGTTCCATGATGCCGAACTCCACATGTCGCTCTGGAAAGGCTGCCTTAAAGGGCGAAAGTCCCGAACCCGAGGAGGAGTCGGTGGATACGGCGACAATGTCGGGATTTGCCTTGCCCGCTTCCAGGAGGGCTTCGCCGAAGGCTTTGATAGGAGCTTCGCTGACTTCGAATGCCTTGGCTGATAACATCGCTTGCTGTTTCATTATAGTCCTCCCTCGACTTGAGCCTCGGTCAGGGCTTTTTCAAGCTCGTTCCGAGCTGCGGCCAGCGCTTCGTCGGCCAGCTGCAGTTCTTCCTTGGTCGCCCTCCAGTAGTGGTAGGCGGCTTTTCCTTCCGCGAAGGGGAAGCCCTTGGATTTGACCGTGTCGGCGATTATGAGGGAGGGTTTGCCCTTTTCGAAGGGGAGGCTCTCCAGAGTTTTGACGATGGCGGAATAGTCATGGCCGTCGATGCGGCGGACCGACCAGCCGAAGGAAGCCCAGCGGTCCTGGAGGGGTTCGTAATTCATGATCGAATCCGAGGCGCCTCCGATCTGGAGTCCGTTTTTGTCCACTATGGCGGTGAGGTTGTCCAGCTTGTGATGGCTGGCAGCCGCGGCGGCTTCCCAGTTGGAGCCCTCGGCCAGCTCGCCGTCACCCATCAGGGTATAGACCCGGGCCGATGAAGCGGAAAGCCTGAGCCCCATGGCCATGCCGGCGGCGATGGAGAGCCCGTGTCCCAGGGATCCTGTATTCGCCTCCACCCCCGGCAGCTTGTCCATGCTCGGGTGTCCGGGAATGTGCGAATCGAGTTCGCCGTAGCTGTCCATGATTTCCTTGGGAAAGTACCCCTTCTCGGCCAGGGCCGCGTAGAGGATCAGGCACTTGTGCCCTGCGGAAAGCACGAAGCGGTCACGGTCGGCCAAGCCGGGGTTCTGGGGGTCCAGCTTCATGAATTTGTAGTAAAGCACGGCGACGATATCCGCCGCCGAGAGGGCTCCGCCCATATGGCCGGTACCCGCGGCCTTTACCATGCGAAGTACGTTTTCCCTCAGCGCGAGGGCCTTGAACTTCAGCTCCAGTTCTTCTTGTCTGCTCAATGGCATGTTTACTTCCTTATTTGCCCTGTTTGGCGGCGTAATCGACGATAGCCTGCACCTTGGGTTCGCTTCTGGTGCCCGGCTCCCATTCTGCGTCCAGCCAGATTTTTATCAGGGCCTTGGCAACATAGGGACCCATGGTCTGCTGGCCCAGGGTTGCGACATTTGTATTGTTGCTCTTGATCGCCCGTTCGGCGGAGTAGGGATCGGCCAGGAGGGCGGCGTAGACGCCCGGCACCTTGTTGGCCGCTATGGACATGCCGATGCCCGTGCCGCAGACCAGAATGCCCCGGTCGAATTTTCCCGAAGCCACCGCTTCTCCCACCGTAAAGGCAACGTTGGGGTAGATGGGATCATCGCTTCCGAAGTCTTCGAAGCTGTGGCCTTCGGCCTTGAGAAGTTCCTTGATAGTCTCTTTGAGTTCCGAGGCGTTGGGATCGCATCCGACGGCTACCTTCCATTTCTTTGTCGCCATGGTCTTTGCTCCTTTACGAAAAATTATATGGGAAGCCGCCGTCTATCGATCGGCGGACTGGTCTCCCTTGAGGTTTTCCGCGGCATCGCGGCGATTTTCGCCGCCGCCCCCTTTTCAACCTCATACAAACATGTATATACATAATATAAAGAATAGTCGTACTATGCAAGGAACCCCCGGCCATCCATGGAGGATTAGTCCAGGATTTTAGCCGGTCTTTGTCTATGTTTAGGAGGATGAGCCATGGCTGCGGCACCACAGGAGAAAGAGGCCTCCAGCGAAATTCACGCCCTCAATCGATCAGGACCCAAACCGCTGTATGCCCAGCTGGAAGAAATACTCAGGGCCGATATCAGGGAGGGCAGACTGGCGCATCACGAGGCAATTCCTTCCGAGAACGAGCTGAGCCGCCTCTACGAGCTGAGCCGCATGACAGTCCGGGGCGTCATTACGCGCCTGGTGAACGAAGGCCTTCTGTACAGGGTCCCCGGCAAGGGAACCTTCGTGGCTGAGCCTAAGATAATGACGGGTCCGCTTTCGCAGAAGGGTATTCGGGAACAACTGGAAGCCCAGGGCTACGAAACGGGCACGACCATGCTGGATAAGCGGGTGGAACGGGCCGATCAAAACATCGCCGAGGGGCTTTCCCTCCCCGTGGGTAGCCCCATTTATCGCCTGGAGCGCCTGCGCTACGCCAACGGCGAACCCCTGGCCCTGGAACGCTCCTACATCCCCGAGGAACTCTGCGAAGACTTTTTTCAGCAGAATCTGGACAAGGAGCCGCTCTGCAATATTCTGGAAAAGCGGTATTCCATAGTGGCTACCCACGGCGTAGAGACCCTGGAGAGCTGTCAGGCCTCGACGGAGGAAGCCAGGCTTTTGAAGGTTCCGAAAGGTTCGGCGCTCCTGCTGCTTCACTACACGCTGTTTTCTCAGACTGGCGCCCCCTTCGAGTATACGAAGGTTGTGTTCAGGGGCGACCGCTTCAAG
>JAVEYV010000161.1:0-3814 GCA_034003305.1 Spirochaetia bacterium
CCGACTGCGGGCACTTCTTCAGGCACAGCTTCGGGCGCAGCCTCCGGGCCGGTGATGTCGGGAAGGGCGGGTTCTTCTTCGGATGGGGCGGTCACGGTATCTACTGAAGCATTGTCGGAAGTATCGCCGGAAGCGGCCGCATCCAAGCCGGCCGCTTCCGCATCCAAGCCGACCGCGGCTTCGTCCATGCCTTCTGTAGATTCACTCAGGCTTATGTCGGGCAGCGAATCCCAGGCGAGCGGGGCATTACGGCGCGCCGGGTCATCCGGATCGTATGCCCCGGCGCTGCCGGCGGCGAAGAGCAGCAGCGCAGCCAGAATAAGGCTTGAGACTGTAGAAGAAACCCTCATTGCATTCGTTCCCCAAAATAGATGCCAGCCCACTCCCAACGCCCGTGGACTGCGGGGTCAGCCGGAAAATTAATTTTTCTGAAATACAGATACCAGACGTTGATGCGGCCCGTCCAGCCCCAGGTGCGCAGGTAGGCTTCGTAGGGTCCCGAACTGGGGTGCAGCTCCGGCGAGGCGTAGATCCTTCGGCCTTGCATAAACTGCCCCAGATCGAAGGCGACCTTGCTGTTGGCGTCCATATCGCTGTCCTGATACCAGGAAATCGCAAAAAAACCGGCCTTCGAGGCATAGCGTCTGAGCTGCCTGGCCGAACCCAGGGTAAGGGCTTTGCGAATTTCTTCCAGCAGATCGTCCAGGCTCTCGTAGGTCCAATCCTTGGAACTGGCGTTGAACTCCAAAAGCTGGCGCGCATAGGAAAACGCCTCAGGATAGCCGGGAACCTGGCTTCCAAAGTAGGGAAGGTAGGCTGCGTAGGAATTCATCGCCTCCTTCCACTGCCCTGTTTTCTCGTATTCCTTTGCCAGAAGGAAATGCGAAGCGCCGATATCCAGAGCCTCGGGAAAACGTACGACCAAATCGCGGTAATACTCAATCTTTCGCTCCGGGCTGGCATTGCTGCGGACAAGCCTGATCAGTGCCTGATAGTGAAGGCTGCTTCCTTCCACCAGTAGATCCGGCTGGGTTTTTATCAGCCTTTCGTACAGGGGAATGGCCAGGGGCAGGTCGCCCGCCGATTCATAGGCCGCGGCGGCGGAAAAAATATACCAGGGGGCGTATTCGTCGGCGGGATCGCTGAGGTCCAGCAAGAACGAGGCTGCCAGGGCTTTTCTTCCATCTGCTATGAGCAGGGCGGCTATTTTACGTGCCGTGGCGAAACGAGCCACATTGTCGGGCTTGGCCCCCGACGGCCCATGTTCGTTTAAAAGCGAAAAGAGGGTCTGCAGTTCTTTTTTTTGGGCTCTGTCGCCTTGGATATAAAAGGAGTTCTCTCCCGCGCAGGATACAAGAATGAGGGCAAGAAGCGCGAGGCAGATAAGGATATGCGTCGGCCTATGACGCGGGTACCTGCTTCCGATGGGCCGGAACGTATCCTTTGTCCTCCGCGCCTTGGGTAAAAATGACACAAAAATGAGAGTAGCATGGGGATTTTATGCTTTGCAAGACTTGACGATTTGTATATACTTGAACAAGGAATGGTACGATTCTTGAAATAAGCGTCGAACTTCGTATCTCTGGAGTTTTTCCGCTACGTAAGAGGGGTTTTGTTGAGGTGAATAAACAATTTTTTCGAATTCGATTTTTTCTACCCCTCGCCCTGGTGTTTTTTCTGCCCTATACCCTGGTTGCCCAGTCTGTCTTGAGTATGTCCGATCCCGCGCTTCTTGCTAAGGCTGTCAACAGCAAGACCGAGGTTGAACGCTGCATTATCCTGGCAACGCCCGAATCCCTTGCCCAGGCCAAGGATGGGCTGACACTGTCAAAAATTATCGATGAAGCGGATAAACAAGCCCTTTTGGAGATTCTCCGGGGCATTAACTCCATTCTCTATCCTGCCTCGGCAAGCAACGGATCAGGCTCCCGGACAGCAGCTTCTGCGCTATTCACCATTGACCCTTCCATCGGATCCATTCATCACAGCTATTCCATCGGTCTTACCCAGCTGGTGGAGGCCTCTCAGGGCAAAATTTTCGCCGCGCCCAGGGGCTCCGAATCCAGTTTTTTAAACGAGATCCTCCCAGCCCTGGCGATCTTCAGATCCCAGGACCAGGAAGTCGCCCGCAATGCCCTGGCCTATGCCCAGCGCTTTATTGCGCTGCCGGAGCAGAAGTCGGTAATACCCGGTCTGGTGCAGGCGCGGTTCGAGCGGCTTACCGATCAGCCGGTTGCGGCCTATTACAGCTACCAGAAGCTCCTGGAAGTCTATCCCGATCTCTGGCCCGCCCGGCTCGAATTGGGGGTTATTTCGCTCGAACTATCGCGGCCGGTCAATGCCCTTAACTTTCTCAAGCCTCTGGTGAATACACGAACCGAGGATCCGGCCTTTATACAGCCTTATTCCATAGCCCTCTACCGCAACGGCAAGTTAGCCGAAGCCGAGCCGTTCATACGGAAGGCGCTCGAGTACTTCCCCGGCTCCGACGATTTGAGTCTGACGCTCGCTCATGTTCTGATGGACCGAAGCGACTATCAGGCCGCTCAGCCCCTCATCGACGGCTACGGCAGGAAACATCCTTCCAATAGACTATATCTCTACCTCAAGACCCAGCTCAGCAAAAGTCACGGCCGCTACGACGACACGCTCAAGTGGGCCCGCAAGGCGCTTCAAGCCTACCCCGGCGATCCCGAAATAATGATTCTTCTGGCCGGCGTACTCTTCCAGGGACCCGAATCGGGGCATAAAGAGGCGAGTCTGCTCTGCGAATCGGCGCTTTCGTTCATGGCCGGGGCACCCAAGACCGACGCCACTGGTCTGTCCCTCTACAATCCCCTGCAGCTTGCCATGAGACAGGAAGCCGAGGATTTGGCGGAACGCTACCTCCTTATGAACGCTTACAATAGCCAGGACTGGTATGCCGCCGCCGACCTGATGGACAAGCTGGCCAAGGCAGGACTGGACAAGGAAGTCGTGGCTACCATACTGCGCAAATCCGGCCGTAATGCCGAAGCGCTGGCCTTTTCCAACCAGTGGTACAACGAGGACCCCGCTTCCGAACCGGCGATTGAGGCTTACCTGCGTTCGCTGGCCGCCTCGGTGTCAGGCCCGGGGCTGGCGGCTGCGGGAAGCACTGTTTCCGATATGGGTTTTGGAATCCTTGGCAGCCTCGGTTCGACGCTGAATGCCCAGCCGGTGCTGCTGGGCCTTGCTATTCAGCTACTTTCCGGCTCGGCGTCGAAGGAGATGCGCTCGTACCTGTACTATCTCCAGGGCAGTTTCAGCAGCGATAGCGACATTGCCATCGACTACTACCGCAAGGCGCTGCTCGAACGGGCGGATAATATCGAGGCAATCGCGGCCCTCGCCAAGGCCTATGCCGACAAGAACGACAAGGCAAAAGCACTCTTCTATATAAAACAAGCCCGCATGGTAGGCATTGCCGATCAGCAGATCCAGACTCAACTGAAGACCCTGGAAGCAAAACTGAACGCTCCGGAGCCTAAACTCAATGCGGCCGTGGCCGAGTCCGAGGCCGAATCCGAGGCCGCCGCGCCGAAAACCAGCAACGCCCCTCAATCCGGAGCGGCCGCGCCAAATACCAGCGGCGCTCTCCAATCCGGAGCGGCCGCGCCAAATACCAGCGGCGCTCTCCAATCCGGAGCGGCCGCGTCAAATACCAGTGGCGCCGTCGCCAAGCCTGCCAATCCAGAAGTCGCCGTCATTCGGGAATGATCCCAGTATATCGGCCTGAGCTTGCCGAGTTCCTCGAAACTGTCTATAGAGTCTGCGGACGCAGTCTAAGGCTGGA
>JAVEYV010000161.1:3914-5442 GCA_034003305.1 Spirochaetia bacterium
GGCGCCGTCGCCAAGCCTGCCAATCCAGAAGTCGCCGTCATTCGGGAATGATCCCAGTATATCGGCCTGAGCTTGCCGAGTTCCTCGAAACTGTCTATAGAGTCTGCGGACGCAGTCTAAGGCTGGATAGGGATCCTTTGGCCATAGTGCGGCGCTATGAAGACGCCGCCGACCGCGAAATCGCAGCCCTGATTTGTTCCACTCTGGCATTCGGCTCGGTCGATTTGATCATGCGCGCCTGCGACCAGGCCTTAGCGCCGCTAGGCCCGAGGCCCGCCGATTCGCTGCTGCAAATGGATGAGAAAACAATCGCTAAAACCTGGGCTCGGTTCCAGTACCGGTTCTGCTTTCCCAAAGACATGATCGGCCTCATGCGCGGCGCCCGGGGCGCGCTGCGCGAGCACGGCTCTTTGCAGTCTCTGTTCGCCGCCTCCGACAATCCGCAAAAGCCTCTGACCGATGCCCTATCCGCCTTTGTGACAGCCTTGCGCCAGTACAGCATCCCGGCCGCCGGCCGGACCGGTCAAGCCTTGGGGGCTTCGCCGGCCTCCATTCGGCCTAACCTTCTCCCCGACCCGGCCCAGGGCTCGGCATGCAAGCGGCTTTTCTTGTTTCTGCGCTGGATGGTCAGACGGGACGATGTCGATCCGGGAGGCTGGGATTCCGTGTCGCCTGCCCGGCTTGTGGTGCCCATGGACACCCACATGGCCGCGACCTGCGCCCACCGCCTGGGCTTCTTGGATACAAAGCGGGCCGCATCCTCGCCCAACCTTAAAGACGCATTGCAGGCAACGGCCCACTTCGCCCTCTACGCCCCGGAAGACCCGGTCAAGTACGATTTTGCCCTCACCAGGCCGGGCATCGATCCGCGGCCGGGGGATGAGATTTTCGGCTGCCTCTAAAAAAAAACAGACACGATACCAGGAAACCAGGAGTCACAGGATAGTGCCTCGAAGATTGTTGTTGATGATTCGCAATGGGTGTCGACGGGGTATAGTTTACTAGTTCTCATTGACAGAGAGGTGAGCCTTGTGCTAATTTCAACCCGCTGTCGAAAGACTGCACCGGGCAATAGCGCAGGTGGTTAGCGTACAAGTCTGGGGGACTTGGGGTCGCCAGTTCGAGTCTGGCTTGCCCGATAGAGAGCAGGTTGTTGTAATACAGCAACCTGCTTTTTTTATTATTTGAACATTCATCCCACTGTGACAGTGTACAGCAAATAATGATATAAGAATGTAATGTCCAAGCCCCTTGAAGTTCTGCGGCGAGTATTCGGGTACGATGCTTTCTACCCATTGCAGGAAAGGGTTATCTCCCAGGTCTTGAAAGGAAAGGATGCTCTCGTCCTCATGCCTACGGGAGGAGGGAAATCCCTCTGTTTTCAGATTCCGGCCCTCTGTCGGGAGGGCCTGACCCTGGTGGTGAGTCCCCTGGTCGCGCTGCAGCGGGATCAGGTGGAGGCGCTCAAGGCCAATGGGGTGCCCGCGGCTCTGCTCAACAGCACCCAGTCTTACCAGGAAGCCGAGGC
>JAVEYV010000162.1:0-5429 GCA_034003305.1 Spirochaetia bacterium
AGGGCTTGCAAGGCCTGGAATGTTCTGCGGCCTTCCTCGTTCAATACCCTGAGAATGAGGGGGCCTTTGCAGGCCTTGCCTTCCCACCAGAGCTGCCCGAGAAAGTCCTCCAAACCATCCTCCACTGTCTCATAAGCGCCTTCTCTCCACTGCAAAAAATAGTAATTCCCCGGGTCGAGGCGAAACAGCGAGCTAGGCTGCGGCAGAGGCCTTGAGAGCTTCGGTCCATTTTCAAGGATATCCGAAAGACAGGTATCGGGATTAAAAGCCCAGAAAAGCGATTCGCGGCTCGGGTTGGCTTCGGCCCAGGGCAGGTCTTCGGGCGATGTAGTACCCGGCAATGGGGACAGCAGATGCAGGGTGAGTATTGTCGTTTCCTTCATAGTTTGACTGTAGGCTTAAGGCTGGACTAACACAAGCGACTAGGCTCAATTATATGGGTTTCAGGTCTCTGCGGCCGCCAGGATCCCTGCTATACTGTGCAAGTATCTGGAAAAAGCCTGCAATTGATGATACGGTGGTTTTTCATGGCTCTGCTGGATTCGATAGAATCGCCCGGAGATGTAAAGAAGCTTAAGGAACCGGAGCTTCGCATCCTGGCCAAGGAAATACGAAAAAAGATTCTCGAAACCGTGACGACGAACGGAGGTCACCTGGCCTCCAATCTCGGTGTGGTGGAGCTTACAATCGCCCTCCACAGGGTCTTTGATTCGCCGAAGGATGCCATTATCTGGGATGTGGGGCATCAGAGCTACGCGCACAAGCTCATTACCGGAAGGGCCAAGGACTTCGACAGAATTCGAAAAAAAGGCGGGCTTTCGGGATTTCCCAAGCGCTCGGAAAGCATCCACGACATTTTCGATACAGGACATTCTTCCACCTCGCTCTCCTCGGCCTTAGGGCTGCTGGAGTCCAGAAAACGGCAGGGCAGGAACGGCAGGGTCGTGGCGGTGATCGGGGATGGAGCCCTGACCGCCGGCATGGCTTTTGAGGCCCTGACCAATGTGTCGCAGCTCGAGCTTCCCCTCATCGTCATTCTCAATGACAATAAAATGTCGATTTCGAGAAACGTGGGGGCGCTTTCGCGATATCTTTCCCGTCTTACCGCCACCGAACATTATCAATCTTTTAGAAGAAGCTTTGACGGTATTGTCGTCTCCATTCCCCGGATTGGGCACGGTTTGCTGGAACTGGTAGTACGGGGCAAACGCGCTGTCAAGGCAATATTTTTCAAGGAAAACCTCTTCGCCGATCTGGGGTTCGAATATGTCGGCCCCATAGATGGGCATAACATTCCAGTTCTCCTGAGCGTCCTTGCTCAAGTTAAGCGTCTCCAGCGCCCCGTGGTTGTCCATGTAATGACTAAAAAAGGGAACGGGTTTTTCAAGGCCGAAGAAGACCCTGAAGCCTTTCACGGCGTCGCGCCTTCCTGCCCGGATCTGCCTGCCCAGGCGAGGCCATCCTTTACCGAGCTGTTCGGTCGGCATATGGCCGATCTCGCCCTGGAGAGGCGGGATCTTGTTGCGATCACCGCGGCCATGAGCAAGGGAACGGGTTTGGAAAAAATGGCCAGGCTTTTTCCTTCCAGGGTTTACGACGTGGGCATTGCGGAGCAGCATGCGGTAACCTTCGCCGCGGGGCTCGCTGCAGGCGGCCTTTTGCCTGTTGTGGCGATTTATTCCACCTTTATGCAGCGCGCCGTGGATCAGGCGCTCCATGACGTTGCCCTGCCGAACTATCATGTTATTTTCGCCCTGGACAGATCGGGAGCGGTGGGGGAGGACGGCGAAACGCATCAGGGATTCTTCGATATCCCGCTTTTTAAAAGCCTGCCCAACAGCACTATCATGGCCCCTTCCTGCGCCGCGGAGATGGGGAGTTTCCTCCGTTTCTCCCTTGACCTGAAAGGACCGGTCTTTTTGCGTTTTCCCAAGGCGAGGGTTGATTGCGATGAGCCTGCCTGTGAAGCGCCGATTGAGGCGGGCAGGGGCGTTTTTCTGAGAAAAAGAGAAAATGCCTCGGTGCTGGTCTGTGCTCTTGGCCCTCTGGCCCATGTCGCGGCAAGGGCAACTGACAGGTTGATGAAACTAGGCTATCCGGTAGATCTGTATTCTCTGCGTTTTGCCTGCCCGCTGGACGAACAGCAGGTGGCGCAGATCTGTTCTCGATACGTGGCGGTGGCGGTGGCCGAAGAGGGAAGCAAGGCAGGAGGCGTGGGAGAATCGATCGCTTCGATGCTCGCCCGAAGGAATGTGAGCGTGAGGCTCTTATCCCTTGGATTCGGTCCTGACTTACAGTCCCAGGCTTCGAGGGAAGAGCTTCTCAGCGATGCCGGGCTGGATGAAGAAGGCTTGCTCACATCATTGACAAATCTGGCGGCCGAGACTTCGGCGGGGAGAAGGGATGAAGCGCAGTCTGTCCTTGCCAGGTAGTCGTAGTCTATGTCTTGGGGAGCGCCCGCTCATCATGGGTATCGTCAATCTGACCCCCGATTCGTTTTTCCCTGGTTCCCGGGCGCCTGACCCGGCTTTAGCCGTGGAGCGCGCCCTTGCCCTTTTAGAAGAGGGTGCGGACATCCTGGACTTCGGCGCCGAATCCACCCGACCGGGCTCGGCCGCGGTGGATCCGCAAGAAGAGGCGAAACGGCTTATTCCCGCCCTCAAGGCCTTCCGAGCCCGGTCGGGCGCTGCAGTCTCGGTGGACACCAGGAGAGCCGAGGTGGCCAGGGCAGCCCTGGAGGAGGGGGCCGATATAATCAACGATATTGCCGCTCTTTCGGATCCCGGCATGGCCTCCATCGTCGCCCGAAGCGGAGCCGGCCTGGTGCTCATGCACATGCTGGGCGAACCTTCGACCATGCAGGAGAGTCCAGTCTATAAGGATTGCGCCGCCGAGGTTGCCGAATATCTTGGTGCCGCCGCAGCCAGGGCTCTGGATGCGGGCATCAAGAGCGATTCAATAATCCTGGATCCGGGAATTGGATTCGGAAAAACGCTGGAACATAATCTCGATCTTATACGAAGGCTTTATCTCGTTGCCGAAAGCGGGTATCCTATTCTGGTGGGCCTGTCCCGCAAACGCTTTATCGGGGAAATCAGCGGCAAGTCGGTGGAACAAAGGCTTGCGGGCAGCCTTGGGGCGGCCTGCGCGGCCTGGCGTGGCGGCGCCGATATCATACGGGTTCACGATGTAGGGGCGACAAAGGACGCGCTTGCTCTTTTCAAGGCATGTTTGCCGGTCGATGAGCAGCCTGGACGGGTAATGAGGACGCAAGGATGAATCTTAACGGTGTATCTGTAATTTTCTCCACCTATATCAGGCCGGTGCTCGATGTGCTTCTCCTGGCGTACCTCATCTACAATACCTATCAGATCCTGGTTAAGACCAAGGCAGTCCAGCTGATCAAGGGCATACTCCTTTTGGCAGGAATTTATGCGGTTGCGTTTTTCCTTCAGCTTTCCACCGTTACCTGGGTTCTTGGCATCGTCGCCCCCGGCTTGGTGATCGGTCTTGCCATAATATTTCAGCCCGAGCTGCGCAAAATCTTTATGCACCTGGGCCAGGGCAGACTGTTCAGGAACAACCGTCAGCCCAAGGCTAGCCAGATTGAGGCCTCGGTCACAGCCTGCGAAATACTCTCCCACATGAAGCGGGGCGCTCTGATCGTATTTAGCCGCAATGTCGGCCTCAAGGAGGTTATCGACAAGGGAATACGACTGGACGCCATACTCTCCCCGAGCCTTTTAGTGACGATCTTCGCCCATGACAACCCCCTGCACGACGGCGCTGCGGTAATACAGGAAGGCAAAATCGCCGCCGCGGCCTGTTTTCTTCCCCTCTCTGAGCAGCAGGATATAAAAAAGAGCTTCGGAAGCAGGCACCGGGCAGCCTTAGGCATAACCGAGGAATCTGACGCTGTGGTGATTGTGGTGTCCGAAGAAACGGGAGCCCTGTCCCTAGCCTACGATTCGAAGCTTTATTACGGCCTCGACGGCGACCAGCTTCGATCCAGGCTGGCCAGGCTTTTAGAGGGCCTCTCCGACGAGGCTGTCGAAGCCCAGGAATCGGAAGAGGGCAAGCATTATGAAGCTTAAGCGAATATTCAAGATCCTCTTCTCGGACTGGCCCGCCAAGGTGCTCTCCCTCTCAATAGCCTTGCTGCTCACTCTGTTTTTCAATCTGACCAGGCTTGAACAGCGGACGATCAATATACCCCTCACCGTATCCCTCAACGAGGAGCTGGCTCCTTCCAGTCAGTATCCCTCCATGGTCAAAGTGCTTCTTCGGGGCGAGCGGGATGTGATCTACAGCATCCGCGAGGATGAGATTTCGGCCTCACTGGATCTTTCGGAATACAAGAATGTGGGGGTGTATCGGGCACCCATTCGGCTTCAAAAACGGGGTAATGCTCTGGTCGCCGATCCTTTGGAGATACATCCCGAACCAACGGATATCGCCATCGGCTTGGAAAAAAGGGTTGCCAAGAGCGTCCCGGTCACCCCTTCGTTCAAGGGCTTTCTGGAGTCGGGCTTCGAGCTGGCTAACTTCGATATAGTGCCGCCGGAGGTGACGATTTCCGGACCGGAGGGGCTGATAGCCCGGACGGCGGAGATTTCGACGGACACCATAGAACTCAGCGGAAAAAAGGTCGACTTTACCGCCAGTGTCCGACTGTTAAAAAAAGATCCGCTGCTCACTTTTGAAGGCCGGGACTTGGTGGTTTTTTCAGCCGCGGTGCATAAGTCGAGGGATGTTAAAAATTTCGTCAACCTCCCCATTTTTATCCGCGGGCTTCAGCCGGGCCTGGCCTTAGCAGAAATTCTTCCCACCGGGAACCTGCGAATGCACATTGCCGAGGAAGTATTGAAGAATTTTAAGACCAGCGAGATGCTCTCGGTGGATTTAAGCGACTTTACCAGGGCAGGAACCTATACGGTGGAAGTGGTTGTCAGGATTCCCGAAGAGGCGGTACTGGAAACCTACGAGCCGCAGACACTCACTATCCGCCTTCAGGCCGCAGTCCAGCCCGCGGAACCGGCGGCGGGGCTCTGATTAGCCTTCGAAAAGCCAGGGCAATGGCACCATAAACGCTGTCGTTCAGGCTTCAGCTGCGGCGATCCAGTCTTAAAAGGAATAACAATGATCCGTGGAATTGGCATCGATATCGTCCATGTAAACAGGATACGGCACTGGTCCTCGGTCCCGGGCCTCATAGAACGGTTTTTCCATCCCGAGGAGGTTGAAGCAGCTAGCTCTAGGGGTGCCAGCCGGGATCTTTCTCTGGCGGCGCGCTTCGCAACCAAAGAAGCCTTCGGCAAGGCTTGCGGCACCGGCTTGAGAAACATGAAGCTCAAGGATATCTACGTAAAAAACGAGCGTAACGGAAGGCCGGTCATCATATTGGAAGGCACCGCTAAGCGGCGTTTTTC
>JAVEYV010000163.1:0-5421 GCA_034003305.1 Spirochaetia bacterium
ATTGGAAAAAGGCTTTGAGAGGGTTCGCCGAATGCACGAGGCGAGGCAAAGAGCTTTTAGGCCTTTTAGAGCGTGGTTCGAAAGAACTCCTCGACATCGAGGCGTCGGTGCCCTTGAAAAGAGGGACGGAGATAGAATATGCGGACGACGCCCCTATCGTGTCCGAGATCTGCCCTGTTGTCATACTCCAAGGCTCGAGCTATGAGATGGGTTACCAGTATGCGCAACAGTTGGTCCAGATATTTGGCTCGTGGATTCTGGAAAAAAAGGCGCAGCGCAAATTTTCTGATGAGGCGATGAGCGAGATTAAGAAGTGGGAAGAGCAAATAGCCGTCCATGCTCCAGAAATCCTGGATATGTGCAGGGGCTGGGCCCAGGGGGCAACCAACGCCGGGATCGCTATGTCCTACTATGACGTGGTTGAAATATGGACTGGCCATATGCCTCCCAAAACGACCTACATGGGACGCGGAGATAAAATATCGGACATACCGCCGCCAATCGCCTGTTCCGGTGCCGGTGCCTGGGGACGGGCTTCTTTAGACGGGAAGCTGGTGACAGGCTCTTCAGGCGATCACGACCCCAGCTTCCCTGTCGCTATCGTCGCCTATCCCGATACAGGGAACAGCTTTATGTACATCACCTTCTCCGCAGTGGGGGACATCACGCTGGTAGGAAGCATGCACTTGTTCGGATTCCCCGGCATCAACAGCAAAGGACTCGCCTATATCGAGCACGGCGGACAGCCGAGGTCCATTGAGCCGAAGGTCTACTGGGGGTACGGATTGCGGCGCGCCGCCTCCGTATTCCATATTCTCAGATACGCGGACAGTGCGAAGGAAGCACTTCGCATGGAACTCGCCCTTCCAATAGGAGACGTGGGCATGGATAACGGAACCGTGGGGGGCTTTTACGCCGACAGCGAGTACGGCTATGTACTGGAGAGCAGGAAAGAACCTGTCGCCATTCGGGAAGCAGGTTATATGGGAGAGACAGATTTTCTCTTCGCCAACAACAGCGCCATGCACCGCGAAGCAGCCAAGGCTGGCTGGATGAGTGAAAACCAAAAAATCGAGAAGGACTGGCGGTGGGATGAGCATGGAGGCTGGTATCCCGAAAAGGTGAGGGGTTTCACATTGGCGGAACTGCTGAAAGGCGGCGACACTCAGGCGATCGCAGCACTTCGAGGGATGTATCGCGGCTGCCGAAAGCGCAACTTGTTCCATTATCACTTTTTAAACGCCGCAGTCGGAAAAATCGATCTTGAGTACATGAAGGCGATGTTCCGTACGTCGGGGACAGTTCCGGAAGAGCCCTGGAAGAAAGCCGCAGCCCTCTACGGCAAAAC
The DNA here is from genome assembly GCA_034003305.1 of Spirochaetia bacterium. Classification (GTDB taxonomy): domain Bacteria; phylum Spirochaetota; class Spirochaetia; order Treponematales; family Rectinemataceae; genus UBA2256. The sequence continues at coordinate 1,349 of JAVEYV010000163.1, forward strand.
TGGCGAATGGGGAAAAATCTCTGTCGGCAACGCGAGCAATGGCCTTATCGCCGTAACGAAGCCTGACCGAGGTGGCAAGGGCATCTTTGCCGTATGCGTGGGCCAGGCGAGAAGGGGAATAACGCCCAGCAGCCCCTTCTTGGCGAGTTTCTGTCCTATTTACAACGAAATGAACAACTTCTGGGAGCTTATGCTAGCCGATGAGCCCGAGGGCTTGGTGAGGTACGCGCACAAAAAGGCCGAAGAATATCTATCTTCGGCAGAGGCACTGCTTAAACGAAGGGAGGGGACTTCTGCCCCTGAAACAATGGAATACTGTAGGACCCTAGCGGAAAAGGCAAGGAATGATGTGGCCGAAGGAGTAAATAGGGAGAAAAATGCCAAGGCTTTAGGAGACAAAATCGCCATATACGAATGGTCTCAAGCCGCCAGAGCCTTTACGCAGGCCCAGGTGAGGGCCTTGGCGGCGAAGGATTGTTGTTCTCCCTAATCAGGTGTATAGAAGCTTCTCTTTATCCACCGTCCCCTCTTGCTTCGAGAGAGAAACAGCGGTATATATTCGCTATGACCATTTCAGACTATATGGTCATAGGGGTCATATGCCAAAAGCCTTCAGCCCACAGGAACGCGAAAAGATCGAGTCCAGGCTCATCGCGGCGGGGAAACGCCTCATCAACGGGGCGGGAATCCGATCCCTCGTCGTTGACGAGATAGCGCGGGAGGCTGGCATATCCAAGGGCAGCTTCTATTCCTTCCATCCCTCCCGCGAAGAATTCATACTCGCCGTATTCGAATCCTGGGAAAAGGAACATCGCGGAGCCCTTATCCGCGACGTGGTGGAGGGTAAAGGCAGCTTTCGCGAAAGGCTGGAGCGATTCTTCATCGGAGCCTTCAGGATCCTCGAGAAGGAGCCGGGTCTGGCGACCCTCGGCGTGAAGGATATGCAGATGATCATGGAACGCCTCCCGCCAGAGCGGATCGAAGCCCACAAGGCCGCGGACGACAGGGCGCTCGCAAAGGCCTTCGGAGGCATGGCGGGCATGAAGCCTTTCCCGCCGACCCTCCTCGCGGCGCTGCAGGGGCTGGCCCCCGCCCTCTTCGCGATAGCGCTTCACAGAGAGGATTTTCCTCCCGAGAGCTATCAGGCGACGGTGAAACTTCTATCCGAAGCCCTGGCCGCGCGGATCGCGGCCGATGTCGAAGGAGTCTCCGCCGCCGGGAAAGGAGAGATATCATGACAGGATCCGTCGCGATCAGCGCCCGCGGCCTTTCCAAGAATTTCGGCGATGTGCGGGCGGTGGCGGACATCGACCTCGAAGTGCGCCGCGGCGAGATCTACGGCTTCCTGGGCAGGAACGGGGCAGGCAAGACAACCACCATCCGCATGCTCCTCGGTCTCGTCCGCCCGAGCGCCGGCGAAATCTCGATCATGGGTTCCTCCCTCAAGGAGGATCGCGAGAACATCCTCGCGCGGGTAGGTTTCCTCGTCGAATCCCCTGCCGCATATCCCAACCTCACCGTCAGGGAAAACCTGGACATCCAGCGCCGCCTGACCGGCGCCCCTTCCGGTGCGGCCGACGAGGTGATCGATCTTCTCAAGCTCGGAGAGTATGGCGACCGGCGCGCAGGACGTCTCTCCCTGGGCAACAAACAGCGTCTCTCCCTCGCCCGCGCCCTCATTCATTCCCCGGAAATTCTCATCCTCGACGAGCCCGCCAACGGCCTCGACCCGGCGGGCATCATCGAGATCAGAGACCTCCTGCGAGGCCTGGCCGACGACAGGTCGGCGACCATATTCATGTCGAGCCATCTTTTGGACGAGGTCGCACAACTGGCCGACAGGGTCGGGATAATCCACGAAGGGAAGCTGATCGAGGAAGTCGACTATCGCGAACTGCGCGAACTGGGGAAAAAGTCCATCATCGTCGCGGTGGACGACGCTGACAAGGCTGAAAAGATCTTGCGAGAAAGTCTGGGCTTCGCAGAAGTGTCGCGCCCGGACGCGAAGAGCTTACGCGTGTCGGACCGAGGCGCCGAGCCGGCGGCTATCGCCAGAGCCCTCGTCGGGGCAGGCTTAAGCCTCGAGCGGCTTGGCGCCGAGGAAGAGGATCTGGAGCGCCACTTTATGCGTCTGACCGGAGGTGCTGCATGAGATTCGCGGCAGTCGTGTATACGGAATTTCTGAAACTCCGCAGAAGCAAGGCTCCCTGGCTCACCCTTGCCGTCTACACCTTCATGGTGGGAATAGCCGGGTTCTTCATGTGGCTCATGAAAAATCCGGGACTCGCCGAAAGTCTCGGCGTCTTCGGCAAGAAGGCGCAGTTCGCCTTTGGCGGCGAGCCCATCGACTGGGCAACCTTCCTGGGTTTTATCGTACAGATGGGCGGAATTGGCGGACTGATCATGTCCTCGGTGATTGTTACCTATGTCTTCGGCAGGGAATATGCCGAGGGTACGGCGAAGAACCTCCTGGCCCTGCCGGTGGCGCGCCGCAGCTTTGTCTTCGCCAAGATCCTCGTCTCCGCAGCCTGGTTCGGTTTCCTAACGCTCTGGATGCTTCCGGGAACCTTTATCGTCGGGAGCCTGGTGGGTATCGGGGATTTTCAGGCTTCCCTGTTTTCAGCCGCCGCCGGTCGCCTTTTAGCCCTTGCCCTTATGTCCCTCTGCTGCTCCTTCCTCACAGCCTGGGTCGCGGTGGAAAGCAGGGGATACTTCGCGCCTCTGGGCTATTCCATCTTCACACTCCTCCTCGCCGTGATTTTCGCCGCCACGGGCTGGGGCCCCTGGGTACCCTGGTCGATCGTCGGGATCTATTCGGGCGCGGCTGGCCCCGAAGCCTCCCTCGAAGGGGTCAGCTACCTCGTCATCGCGGCGACGGCCGCGGCGGGCATCTTCCTTACCCTCCGCCATGAGGTGGGCGCCGACAACCTGCAGTGAGGCAGGAGAAAGATCAGACTTAAGTAAGCGGCATCAGCGCCTGTCTCTGCCCGTTCTGGGTCAGGGAAAGTTCCCCTCCGCTCAGGTCGGCGCAGCGCGAACGGAATCCGTCCAGGGCGGCCAGAGGAATTTCCACCTCGACCCGCACGAGTTCGGCGAATTCCGTTGACAGCAGCTTGCCCCCGCTGGTTTCCGCCGCGCTCCTGAAGGGTTCAAAGAGCCGATAGGGCACAGCGGCCGAAAGAAGTACCACCTCGACAAGCTCGCCCCGCCGCGTCGCCTCGAGCACTTTCTTGCCCGCCTCGGAATAGGCTTTGACCAGGCCCCCCGTTCCCAGCAGGGTCCCGCCGAAATACCGCGTGACAACCACAGCGACATTGCCCAGGCCCGATCCGTGCAGCACCGATAAAAGGGGTCGTCCCGAAGTACCCGATGGCTCCCCGTCATCGGAGCAGAACTCGGTGATCGAATTGCCGCCACCCACGATGAAGGCAGGTACATTGTGCGACGCATCGGGAAACTCATCTCGAATCGAGGATACAAAGTTGCGCGCTTCCTCTACTGTTTCTACATAGTCGAGGCTCGCGATAAAGCGGGAATTGAGGACGTTTATCTCGGCCCGGGCGGGTCCCAGGGGAACCTGATATGTTTCTTTCGCCATACTGCAATTTTATCGCGGCGGCTCAGTCTGGCGCGCTAACAGGATCAGCGGTCGCCGCTAATACTAAACCTACGTTGTGCGCCCCCTATATTCCGGTCTTGTGGTCCAGTTTTAAAAAGTGACCGAAGCGCTCTTTTTTCGTCAACAGATACGCCCTATCGTTATCGTGGGTAGGAAGCTCGTGCTGAACCCGCTCCGCCACCTTGATGCCGTGCTTTTCCAACTCTTCAACCTTTTCAGGATTGTTGGTCATTAAACGAACGCTTTTTATCCCTAGCTTCTTGAGCATGGCGGCAGGCACTGCGTAATCCCGCTCGTCGGCCTTGAAACCCAAGGCGAGATTGGCGTCGTAGGTATCGTAGCCCTTGTCCTGCAAGGCGTAGGCTCGAAGCTTGTTGACCAGCCCTATGCCCCGGCCTTCGGCCTGATGATAGAGAACGGCTCCCCGGCCCTCGGCTTCGATACGGCGCAGGGC
>JAVEYV010000164.1:0-5410 GCA_034003305.1 Spirochaetia bacterium
ATGGCCTGGGCGCTTAAGGATCTTTTGAGCAAGACAAAGCGGAAGCTCATTCTAACCAGACCGATCGTTGAGGCGGGGGAGAGCCTGGGCTACCTTCCCGGCGACCTTGTCCAAAAAATCAATCCCTACCTCCGTCCCCTGTACGATGCCATGGAGATGCTCCTGCCCTACGAGGTCATCCGCAGGCTGGAAGAGACACGATCGATCGAGGTGGCCCCGCTGGCCTACATGAGAGGCAGAAGCCTCAATAACTGCGTGGTCATACTGGATGAAGCCCAGAATACCACCAAAGAGCAAATGAAGATGTTCCTCACCCGGCTGGGGGAGAACACCAAGGCGATAGTCACCGGCGATATAACCCAGATCGATCTCCCCAGAAAGGCCGAATCCGGGCTCGTGCACGCGCTTCAGATTCTATCCACTATCGAAGGTATCTTTATCAGCCGCCTGGATTCGCGGGATGTCGTGCGCAGCAGGCTGGTGAGAAAGATAATCGAGGCTTATGAAAACGAATGAATCAAAGGCGATCAGAGTCTGGCGGTTGATTCTGGCAAGCTTGAAACGAAACCGGATTTTTGCGATCCACATGGGTATTTGCATTGTCGCTGCCGCCATTCTGCTGGTGTTTCTCGGCCCAGGCGCTGTTGCGATACGAAGGGACTACTCGGGGCTCAAGCCCGGCGATATCGCCGACCGGGACATCATGGCCGGCAGAGAGGTAGCCTACATCGACGAAGAGGCCACAGCGCTCAGGCGGGATGCCGAAGAGCGCCTGGTGCTGCCGGTCTTTCAGTTTGACTCGGGAATCTCCAGGCGGGCTATGGATCATTTCAAGGACTTCGCCGAAAACTTCCGCTCGTTGAGCACCCAGGATATTGCCCAGGAGACGGCGCTTCTCATGCTTCAAAGCAAGTTCCCCGGCAAGCTTTCACCCGAGGTGCTCAGCGACCTGGCCAAGTCGTCCTTAAAGTCTCAGGTTCTGGTATATGCCGAGGATGTTTTGGAAACAGTGCTGGATACTGGGATTTTCTCCCTGCCGAGCGAAAGTCTGTCCCGCTACAATCAAGATTATTTCGAACTGAAGCGCTTGATAAACAACAAGGCAGAGCTGGAGCAACGACCCATGTCCTCGATGGTCACCGAGGACGAACTGGCTGAGGCTGTCCGTAAAGAGGCAGAGCGGCGCCACCTTGCCCGTCCCATTTCCTCGCTGGTGGAAAGCATCGTTCTGGGCTTTTCGGTGGAAAACTCGTTTTTCGACGAAGCCAGCTCGCTGAGCCGCATAAAAAAGGTTGGGTCTAAGATAGAGCCGGTCTTTAAGGCTGTGGGAAAGAATGAGCTGCTTATAAGAAAGGGAGAGATTGTCACCGAAGAGAGCTACGCCAAACTGGCGGCGGTGCGTTCTGCGGTATCCCGTTCTGACTTTGGACTCTCGCTGCGAAGCCTCGGGCTATTGCTAGCGGCAGCCTCCCTTGGCTATTTTCTGCTTCGTCAGCATGAAGGCCCCAGGCCCTATAAGCTGCCGAGCTTGCTTATGGGACTCTATTCGGCCTTGGCTTTTTACGCGATAGTCCTTCTGGCAAGCAGGGCAGGGCAGAACCAGGTTTCGCTGGAAGGAGCATACTTCCTGCCCATAGCGCTTTTCGCCGGCATAGGGGCAGCGATTTTCGGCCAGCGTTTCGCGCTCTCCTACACGGTCGTTCTGGCGATGCTCAGCGCCTCGGCCTCCAATCTCAATGCCTACTGGATGGTTTTTGTTATTCTGTCGGGATTCTTCGCCGCCATGACGATCTCCACGGCGAAGACCAGGCTGGATCTCGTGCTGGCCTGCGTGCTTCAGGCGGCTATCCAGTTCGGCTTGAGCGTTATTCTGCTCCTTCAGCAGGGGCTCAGGTTTCAGCAACTGGCAGAGATCTCGGGGTATATGGCCATGAACGGCCTTATCAGCGGAGCCCTGATCCTCGCCCTGCTTCCGGTTTTAGAACAGTCTCTCAATCTGGCAACCCGTTTCAGGCTTCTGGAGCTTTCGGACGTGAACGCCCCGGCGCTCAAGGAACTGCTTACCCAGGCACCGGGCACCTACTCCCATTCCATGAACGTCGCGCATCTTGCCGAGGCGGCTGCCGAGGATATCGGGGCCAACGCCCTGCTTGCCCGGGTCGGAGCCTATTACCACGATTTGGGCAAGATCGAGCAGCCGGAATACTTTGTTGAAAACCAGCGTGGCTCCAACAAGCACGACGACATCAATCCCAGGCTTTCGGCCACGGTAATCCGCAGCCACGTCAAACTGGGCACCGAAAAGGCCAGGGAGCTCAAGCTGCCCAAGGAAGTGGTGGATATCGTCGCCCAGCATCACGGCAACTCGGTGATAGCCTGGTTTTACGACAAGGCTAAAAAGGAAGACGAAACGATCCGGCCCGAGGACTTCTCCTATCCCGGTTCTCCTCCGATAAACAAGGAAGCGGGTATCGTAATGCTTGCCGATTCGGTCGAAGCCTCCAGCAGAACGATTAAGAATCCGACGGTGCCCAGACTGGACGCACATATTCGGGAGATGATCGTGCACAAGGTTCAAAGCGGCCAATTGGACAATTGCGAGTTGACCATGAAAGACCTTGAGATGATCCGTCATTCCTTTGTGCGCATCATGGCTGGCCAGTTCCACTCAAGGATCGAGTATCCCAATCAGAAGGATAAAGATCAGTGAACGAGGTGAGCATCGGATGCCGGGATATGGGCGAACCGCCCTGGCGGAGCGCGGCTGAAGCATTCGCACTCAAGGCTATGGAGCAGTTGGGGCTCAGGGATTGGTCACTCTCGCTGCTGTTCTGCGGGGATGAGTTCATGCAAAGCCTCAACAGGGAATACCGGGGCAGGGACGAGGCCACCGATGTTCTTTCCTTCCCCATGGGAGAGAGCCTGGAAGAAGCGGGTTGCACACGCTACATTGCAGGCGACATAGTCATTTCGCTTCCTGCGATGGAGCGGAATACGGCGGAATTCGAAGTCGGGGCCGATGAGGAATTAAAACGGCTCTTAGTGCATGGAATACTTCATCTAAGCGGCAGGGATCACGAGAACAACGACGAATCCCAGCCTATGCTGGTGGAGCAGGAGCGCATTCTGGCCGCACTGCAGGGAGAACATATACTGTGAGCCCTTTTTTAAAACTATTCAAAAAGCGCAAGGCTGAAGCCTCTCAGTCAGGGCAGCCAGAATCGATCGAACGCGAGGAAATGATCGAAGGCATCGAGCATCTCTCGGAGACAACCGTAAAAGAAGTTATGGTGCCCAGGACGGATACGGTTTTTATACCCGAGGACGCTACGCGGGAAGAGGCCTTTCAGATTTTGATCGACTCGGGCCATTCCCGGATTCCTGTCTATCGCGAATCCATCGACGATGTGGTGGGAGTGCTGTATGCCAAGGATGTTCTGGCATCCCTCATCAGCGGCCAATCGATAGCCATAGCCAAACTTGCCCGCAAACCCTTTTTCGTGCCGGAGACAAAGAAAATCGACGGCCTGTTGCGGGAGTTCAAACGGCGAAGGGTGCACATCGCTGTGGTTTTGGACGAGTACGGGGCTACCTCGGGCATCGTGTGCATGGAGGATATCATCGAAGAAATCGTCGGAGAAATTCAGGATGAATATGACGACGAGGCCGAGGATATCGTTCAGTCCGGTCCCAGGTCCTGGCGCTGCGATGCCAGGGTGCATCTGGATGAGGTTGTGGAAAAACTCAATCTGAGTCTTCCTGTAGACGAATTCGACAGCCTCGCAGGCTTTGTCTTCGATCTCTTTGGACGAATTCCCGATGAGAATGAGAGCATAGAAACCGACGAGGCGATCTTTACGGTTAAGGAAATGGATGCTCACAGGATTCTCAGCGTGGAAATCGAAAGAAAACCCGAAAAGCTCCTGGAAGACGCGGACTGAGAAATAGTCGATACTACAAAGCAAATTTTAAAATTCCGCTAACTTTTAAAATTGGCTCAAATACTGTTTGTTTCTATATTTAAAACAGCGTTTCATTAGGTCTCCTGTAAAGTAGATTGTCCGTCTTTCTTCATTCTCTTAGCTCCAAGAAAGGAGGGATACTAAATCCTTCTCCCATCTCATTCACTAATTCAACCAAGGGAGCTAGTCCCTTAAGGATCTTTCTCGGATAGCTGTTCATCCAATCTTGAGATTCCCGCACAGCTTTCTTGCGTACCAGTCCAATATCACTACCCTTGGGGATGAATCTCCGGAGTATTCCGTTGTGGTTTTCATTGGTACCCCGTTCTGAAGAGCAAAAGGGATGGGCGAAGTACAGACGTGTCCTAGCCAGGGAACACAGGGCGGATCGCTCAAGGGTCTGGACATCGGAAAACTCTGTGCCGTTGTCAGCAGTAATCGATTTGAAGAGGTGGCAGAATCGCCTATGACCTATTTGTCGTTCCATTGCGTCAAGAACCGCGTTCACCGATGCTACTGTTCTATCCGGAAGCTTTCTGGCTATCTCTACACGGCTCTTGCGCTCGGTGAGGGTCAGTACACATGCAGGAGAGCATCCCTTGCCACTATAGACCGTGTCCATCTCCCAGTGCCCAATCTGTGACCGATCATTGATGCTCGCAGGCCGTGTGTCGATGCTTCGGGCAGCATTCGCTGCCCTGGAATGCCGCGCAGGCTCCTTCCGCGGTTTACGCCGCCTGCCGTGTAGTAGCAAATCCCGCTCCGATACGTCAGTAATATCCCCGGCTGCAATGTAGCGATACAGCGTCTTCTCGCAGATCCTGGTCGTACTAGGCCACCCCGTGGTATGGAAGAGCTGAATGATCGCGTAGGGACTGTAGTGACGTTCTTTGACCAGCAGGGATACCTGCCTCACTAATGCCCAATCCTTTCCCAGCTTCAGATCAGGTCCTTTGCCGCCGCTTTTTCTCTGGGCATCGTTCTGGGCATACTCGGCATTGTAGTCCCATTGTTCAAAGGGCAGGTCCCCTAGCTCGTGCAGTATCATGCCACGCTTTACTTCCCTGCGTATGGTCCGCTCATGCTTTCCCAGTATTCGGCCAAGCAGTGTCGGACTTCTGATCTTTTGGTATTTGTTTGTCCCCGTGTGGTAGTACTGCAGTGTTAAGCGCTCCCCCCAAGTGAAGTGCGTATGCTTGCATACCGGTTCTATGGTAAGCTTTTTCCGTCCCATGGTCCCCTCGTTTGCTTTGAGTTCGGTTAAACCCATTGTAACAGAGGTCCTTGGGACTTTCTTTTTCTTCCTTCTTTTACCCGGACATTTAATATTACTGTTCACCCCCAATCCTTATGGTAAAGAAAAAACTTGACAATATTGAAATGTTGTGAAGACAATATACATGAACATATGTTCTGAACAGATGTTCAAAAAGGAAATTTGATGAACG
>JAVEYV010000165.1:0-5393 GCA_034003305.1 Spirochaetia bacterium
ACAGGTTGAGTACGAAGAAGGCTGTCTTTCCTTTCCCGGCCTGTATTTTATGGTTAAGCGCCCCGCATCGGTAAAGGTCCAGGCCTTCGATGAGAAGGGGAAATCCTTCACCCTCGAGGCCAATGATATGTTGGCCAGGGTTATCCTTCACGAAACCGATCATCTTGACGGTAAGCTTTTTATCGACAGGATAAGCCCTTTTAAGCGCGAGAGGGCCTTGAAGCATTATGAGCGCCTGGTAAAGATGTAATTGCCTTAAAAATGAGAGTTTTGTTCGCCGGAAGTCCGGCCATAGCTGTTCCGAGCCTCGAATCGATAGCCAAAGAGCATCGGCTGGCCGCTGTTCTCTGCAACCCTCCCTCGCCTCAGGGGAGGGGCAAGGCAACCCTCCCCACGCCGGTCGCCCAAGCCCTCCCCCGGCTATCTGCCGGGGCTGTACCCCTGTTCGAGTATGATAAACTGGGTCTCGTCGAACGGCAGCGAATTGCCGAACTGAAGCCTGATATTCTCGTCGCCTTTGCCTATGGCAAGCTTTTCGGTCCCAAATTCCTGGCCCTCTTTCCCAAGGGTGGCATCAACATTCATCCGAGCCTTCTTCCCCGTCACCGGGGCAGTTCGCCCATACAGCAGGCTATCCTCGACGGAGACAAAAAAACCGGAGTATCGGTTCAGCGAATCGCCTTGGAAATGGACAGCGGCGAGCTTCTGGCCGTTGAAGAGATAAACCTGGGGGGAAGAGAGACTAGCGCCTGTCTTTCCGAGCGCTGCGCCCTGATCGGCGCCAAACTCTGTATCGATGTCCTTGGAGCTATTGAAAAAGGCGAGGAAACAGGCTGGCCTCAGCAGGGCGAAGCGACCTACTGCCGAAAAATTAAAAAGGAAGACGGCCTGATCGACTGGGCCAAGCCGGCTCGGGAATTGGACGCCATGATCCGCGCCTTCGATCCCTGGCCTGGAAGCTATACCTTTATCAAGGGTCAACGACTGAACATCATCGCCGCAGAACCCTACACCGGAACCTTGCCTCAGGCGGGCGGCGAAGCATTGCCCAATGTTCCGCCCGGCACTATAATCGGCATTGATAAGGCTTGCGGTATTGTGGTCAGTACCGGAAGAGGCACTATCGCGCTGACCAGGCTTCAGCTTTCGGGGCGCAAAGCCCTTTCGTACAAAGACTTCGCCAATGGCCTGCGGGATATTGTCGGCCTGCTGCTCGGCTGAAGCCCTTTTGGGGACTTCGGGTTCATTGCCGGCTCAAGACGGCACTCAATAAGGATACATCCGCGTTTATGAAGAATAAGGAAAAGACAGTAAAATCCGATCGACCTCGCATGAGCTTTAAAAGCCTCTCTAGGGAGCAGCGGAGGCTTTTCGGCCTTTTTGCCCTCGGCATGAGCCTTCTCTTTCTACTCTCGGCACTGGCGGCTTTTTTTATCATACTCAATGGACCGGAAAAGGTCATGGTGCCTGATCTCAGGGGAATGGGTCTGGCTGACGCCCTGGTGCGGATGCAGGAGCGGGAGCTCTACCCCAGGCTAAGCCTTCGCTTTACCAATAATCCTCAGGATAAGAACACGATTCTTGAACAGGATCCCCTGCCCGGGCTGATTGTAAAGGCAGGTCGTCGGATCAAGCTCACGGTAAGCAAGGGTGCGGTTCTAGACGAGGTTGAAAATTACGTCGGCAAGAACATCGATGCGGTCAAACTGGAGCTTTTGAGCCTTTTCGCTTCAACCCAGGCCCTGGTGAGCGTAAGGGAGCCTCCGGTCTACCGCTTCGACGACGCCGAGCCCGGCACTATTCTGGAGCAGCGTCCTTCAGCGGGCGAACAGATTTCGGGGCCGACGGTATTGGAATTGGTAGTCAGCAAAGGTCCGGAAAGCGCCAAAGAGAAGGTCCCGGCCTTCCTGGGCCTGAGCCTGGCCGATGCGATTGCGCTCATGGAAAAGTCCGCTTTTACGGTGGACTTCACCATGCGCCAGCCTGAACAGGGCGAAAAGTCCGGGACTGTGGTCGAACAGCAGCCGAAGGCCGGGGTCACGGCTCGGGTCAAGGATAGAATACACCTGGTGCTGAGTGCTTCTGAAGCCAGCCCCGGCACCATTCAGGGAATTTTCATGTATACCCTTCCGGAGTATCCCTACCCGGCGCCTGTAAAGCTGGAAGCCATCAAAGCAGGCGGTCAGCGTCAGCTTATCGCTTCGATAAAACACCCGGGAGGAGCCTTGAGCATTCCCTTCTCTCTTCCCGAGGGCAGTACCTTGATTCTCTGGGCTTTGGACAGAGAGATTTCACGAACGGGGGTTAAACGCTGATGAGCCAAGAAATAGGGAACGCCGAGCTGCCCGTAGAGATTGTACACCTCTATGTCTATGACATCGGAAGAGCTGTCGATCTCAAGAAAGCCGCATCCCTTATTCCAGCGTATCCGGACATCGGCTTTGGAAAACGCCGGGATACACCGGCATCGCTCAAACTGCCCAAACCCCTCATACTCACCCTTAATAACGACGAATGCGATTCCGCCCGCTTTGAAAAATTCAGCGCCGTGGCTAAAATCTATGACGACGGCGCGCTCACCCTTGTGGTGCGCTATAAAACCCATTCCAGTTTTGCAGGCCTTGCGGCCATGAACAATCTGCCGCTCCGGGACACCAGTGGGGAAGCCCGGATAGAGGATTTCGCCGATTCCTCGTTCCGCATGGTCGTTGATGCCATCAAGGCCTCGCTGTCCGGACAGAAGGGTATTGAAGGATACGACCGGGAAACCTATACCGCCTTTTGCCTTCTGGAATGTCCCGGCGAGAATCCGGAGGCCTTTCTCGATGCAAACCGCGAAGTTGCCGCGGCACTGCTTGCTGGAGAAGAACCGGGAGTTCTGCATGCCAGCCAGGTAAAGCAGATTCTCTCCAAGCCTGTGAGCTACCGTAAAAACGACATCGCCGTATTCGACCTGGACCGCTGTCTGATCATAGATCCCGCCAGGGACTATGAGGATCTGCTCATAATGGCCGAACACGCCAATTACAGACTAATCGAACTCAGAGCCCTGGACGGATTGCTGGACACCTGGCTGGACGAGGCCGAGAGAGATCTGCGAAAAATCTATTTAAGCGGCGGGGAATCCCATTTCGGCCAGAGAACGGTGAAGATGAAGCTTGCCCGCCTGCAGGCACTGCGTTTCGACGCGCTCTTTACCCTGGAAAACCTCGACAACTCATCCAAGATCATCGGAGATTATTTTTTAGGCTCTATCTACGAGCGCCTATGCGAGATTTTCAACACCGAGGGATGGAAAGTTTCGGTCGAACGCCGTCTTGGCGCCCTGCAAAACCTCTACGAATTGCTTAAAAACGATACGGCCGAACGGAGGATGATCAATCTGGAGGTAGTATTTATTGTGGTCTGTATAGTACTGCCCCTCCTCCAGATCGTCCAGGTCATGATGAGCGGTTGAAATCCTTATCATGAGAAGGATCATACCGCTAAACTGGAACTGGCTTTTCTTCGATGCTCCCATGGGAGCGGCAAAAAAAGGCTCCCCTGTCGATCTTCCCCATTCCATCGTCGAGCTTCCGCTAAACAATTTCGATGAGAAGGTTTATCAAAAAAAAGCCTGTTACTATAAGGAATTTTCTAGCCCCAAAGTTTCCAGCGGCGAATGTGTTTTCCTCGATTTTGAAGGAGTAGCCGTTTTTTGTCAGGTTTGGCTCAATGGCCGGCTGATGGGGCAGCATAAGGGGCCCTATACCCCCTTTTCGCTGGAGATTACCGGCGCGCTCAAATCACAGGGAAACAACGAGCTCTGGGTGGAAGTAGACGCCGCCGAGGACCCATCGGTGCCTCCTTTTGGCGGAGTGGTGGACTACCTCGTCTACGGGGGCATCTACAGGGCAGTCAGCGTGCGAATACAGGAGTCTGTGCATATCGCGCATTTCCATGCCCGGCCTAAAATCTATTCCTTCGAAAGGAGCTCAACCGTCGACCTGAGCGCGGCTGAAACTGCGCCGAATGAGGGACATGGCGACTGGCGCCCTTCATCCTGCAGGGCTGCGCTGGCTGTGGAGGTGGAACTCTCTGGCTACGCTTCAGACAGCGCTAGTCCCGGCGCCACCCCAGGCGAGGCAGTTCAGTATATGAATACCTTGGGCGCAGGGACCCTCAGACTCGAAGCGCGGCTCCTCCGCTCAGGGCGGACCGTGGCCGAGGCGTCCAAAACGCTTGCGGACCAAAGTGAAGAAAATTCTAAACCTTCGGCTGGGCCTATCGCCCAACATTGCCGTCTCAGCTTTAAGCCGTTGGAAGAAATTTCCCCATGGGATATCGATTCCCCGGTTCTCTACGGCCTGGAACTCTCCCTATATCGTGATGGAAAACGGATCGATTTTGTACACTGCCGCATCGGATTCCGAGACGCCGCATTTACGCCGGAAGGATTTTTCCTCAACGGCAGAAGGATTTTTTTACGAGGACTCAACCGCCATCAATCCTGGCCATACGCAGGCTACGCCATGGATCCTGGCACCCAGAGGCGAGACGCAGAAATGCTCAAGCGGGACTTGGGCTGCGTCATAGTGCGTACAAGCCACTATCCCCAGTCCAGGCATTTTCTCGATGCCTGCGACGAGCTCGGCCTCTTGGTCTTTACCGAGCTTCCTGGCTGGCAGCATATCGGCGATGATGCTTGGAAAGAAAACGCGTTGAGCGATCTGGGAACTTTAATCAAGCGCGATAGAAATCATCCCGGCATTGTACTGTGGGGCGTGCGAATCAACGAATCGCCGGATGACGACGATTTCTATAAAAAAACCAACGCCTTGGCCGCGATGCTCGATCCCGATCGCCAGAGGGGAGGGGTACGCAATTTTTCGGGCAGCGCTCTCTTTGAAGACGTATATACATTCAACGATTTTACTTGCGACGGCAACGAAAAAGTTATCGCTAATATGAGTACGGTAACGCGCAACGCGAAAAAAAAGTCGGCCATGTCTGGCGGTGGCGCCGCAATCTCTAACCGAAATTCCGCCGTTCCCTACCTCATCACCGAGCACAACGGACACATGTTTCCCGCCAAGCGCTGGGATCAGGAAGAAAGACTTGCCGAGCAGGCGCGGCGCCACGCAAAGGTTCTCAATGCCGCGATGGGCGATTCTCGAATCGCCGGCGCTATTGGATGGTGCGCCTTCGATTACAATACCCACAGGGATTTCGGCTCAGGGGATAGAATATGCTATCACGGGGTTGCCGATATGTTCAGAAGCCCCAAATACGCGGCCTTCCTCTTCGCGAGCCAGAAATCTCCATCTGGAGGCATCGTGCTAGATCCGGCCAGCCGGTGTGCCATGGGTGAGCGCAGCGGGGCGAACTTGCTGCCCGTGGATGTCTACTCCAAC
>JAVEYV010000166.1:0-5388 GCA_034003305.1 Spirochaetia bacterium
ATTACCATAAAAAGCCAGGCGATAACGCTTCCCTATACCGCAGCGGACGGGAAAACCTATATCCTCAACCTGGTGGACACGCCGGGCCACGTGGATTTTTCCTACGAGGTGTCCAGGGCGATCTCCTCCTGCGAGGGGGCCGTTTTGGTGATCGACGCCACCCAGGGAGTTCAGGCCCAAACCTTGTCGAACATGTACATGGCCCTGGAACACGACCTTGAAATCCTTCCCGTGATCAACAAGATCGACATGCCTGCCGCTGACGTGGATGCGGTTCGGAAACAGATCTATAAGGACCTGGGGCTGGACGGAGACGAGGCTCTGGCAGTCTCCGCCAAGATGGGTATCGGCATCGACGAGCTTTTTGAAGCTATCGTCCATCGTTTTCCCGCGCCCAAGGGTTCTTCATCGGCACCTCTGCAAGCCCTGATCTTCGACTCCCACTACGACGCCTACAAGGGAGCCATTGTCCATGTGCGGGTCATCAACGGGCAGATGAAAAAGGGGATGCAGATCCGCTTTATGTCCAGCGGGGCTCTTCACGAGATCGAAGAGGTGAGCCTTTTCAAGATCGACCGCTCCAGCGACACGGACATGCTGTCCGCCGGCGAGGTCGGCTACTGCACCGCGGGCATAAAGGCGGTACGGGACGTCAAGGTAGGGGATACGATCACCTCGGTCGACAAGCCCTGCGACAAGCCCCTGCCGGGATTCAAAGAGATAAAGCCCGTGGTCTTCAGCTCGATCTATCCCATGGATTCGGCGGACTACGAGGACCTGAAGGACAGCATTGAGCGTCTCATGCTCAACGACGCCTCCCTGATTTCGGAAAAGGACAGCTCTCTGGCCCTGGGCTTCGGATTCCGCTGCGGATTCCTGGGACTCCTCCATCTAGAGATTATTCAGGAACGGCTCGAGCGGGAGTTCAATCAGTCCATCATTATGACAGCGCCCTCGGTGCGGTATAAAATCCATCTGCAGAAAGGCGAGACGCTGTTTATCGACAATCCGAGCCAGTACCCGGACCCCTCTCAAATCGAGTCGGCTGAGGAGCCCTATATTCGGGCCGAGATCATCACGCCCGTCACCTACATCGGCAATCTTATTACCCTCTGCGTAGGCAAGCGGGGCGAACAGAAATCCTTTATCCATCTGGACGAAAAGCGGGTGGAGCTTATTTTTGAAATGCCCCTGGCCGAGGTGCTCTTCGACTTCTACGACAAGCTCAAGTCCACCAGCAGAGGCTACGCCAGTTTCGACTACGAGCTGATCGACTACAGACCAACCGAGCTGGCAAAGCTCGACTTCCTCATCAACGGCGATCCGGTGGACGCCCTCTCCATGCTCGTCTACCGGCAGGGATCCTATGACAGGGCCAGAAAGATCTGCGAACGGCTTCAGCGCAACATACCCCGACAGCAGTACAAGGTGGCGATCCAAGGAGCCATTGGCGGCCAGATAATTGCCCGGGAGACGGTTAATCCCGTGCGCAAGGATGTGCTGGCCAAATGTTACGGCGGCGATATCTCCAGAAAGCGCAAACTCCTGGAAAAGCAGAAGGAAGGCAAGAAACGAATGAAGATGGTGGGCAACATCGAGCTGGGACAGGATGCCTTTCTGGCGGTCCTGCGTACCGATGACGACGAGGATTAACAAAGAAGCTCAAGAAGCCGAAACCGAATGTGAGAAGGGCCGCCCGGCAAAGCCGGGCGGCCCTTTCTCGTTGCAGTAAACGCTATGATGCAGTATCAGTTCTCGGCGCTGGCCGTGGGACTGGTCTGGAAAACCTTAAAGAAAGTGTTGGTAAAATCATCCTTGAACTTTGGGCTCTTCAGGAATGCTGCCCTGGCGTTGCTGTCCAGGGATTCTTGGTAGAAGTAGGGGTACATAAACTGAATCATGGCGCTTTCATCATCCGAGGCTTCGCTGTCGTCGGTTACCTTGAAGACGAGCACGGCATCGCCGACGACCAGGGGCCGGGACAGCTCTCCCTTTTTACGGGTGAATAGCTCGCTCATGAAGCCTTCATCTTTTTCGGCGGACTGGATTACGAAATCCTGGCTGCTAAAGAGCGACTGCAGGAGGGGGATCTGCTGGTTGTAGGCGTAGAAGGTCGGATTGCCCAGGTTGAGAATAAAGGGGCCGGCTTGCGTGACCTCCAGTCCTGCCTTTTTGGCGCTGTTTTCAAAACCGTCAGAGGCAGCAGTTGCCAGAAGGCTCGTTGCCTTGGCAATAGCCCAGCTCTCCAGGGTGCCTCGTTCCTTTTCGAAGAGATATGCTTCTACCTCGTCCATGGTGGCATCGGCGCCGAAGTCCGGATCAGTGATGGTTTCGTTAATCTTGAAGAATGCCCAGGCCTTGTCGGCTACCTGGTAGACCTTGGAGATCTCGCCCTTTGCCAGGGCAGCGACCTCTTCCGCATCGGCGGCATTGAGAAAGCCTTCCTCGAAGGAATAATAGAATACGCTGCCCGCATCCCCGCCTTTGTCGGCATAGCTGTCCTGGGAGTGGCTCTTGGCCGCGTCCTCGAAGGAAAGCTTATTCTCCGAGACTTGCTGGAGTACCTTCTTGGCGTCGGATTCGGAGCTGGTGAGGGTTATGCGGGAAAGGCTCAGGGTCCTGAAAAGGTCGGTGTTTTCCTTGCCCCAGGCGACGATGTTCTCCCTGGGGAAATCGTTGAGCGACAGGCTCGCATAGGCGATCGAGCGCTGGGGCTTGACCATTGAGGAAATGAAAGCCATCTCGGCGGTGCTGGGCGCAGCGCTGTACAGATCCTCGTAGAAGCGCTGGATATAAAGATCCTCTTCGGTACTATTGCGAAGGGCAAGCTGCTCCGATTTAGGCAGGGCATTGTATTTTTCTATGGAGAATACACCGTTGTCCTGAAAGCTTGGATTGGCGGCGACAGCTTCGTCGATTCCTGCCTCTGTCACTTTAAAACCGCTGGATTTTACCGTATCGAGGATAGCGGCTCGGACTGCGGCGCTCTGAAAGGCGAGGTTCCAAACCTGATAGGCATAAAGCTGAAAGTTCTCCTCGCTCATGCCCTGCTGTCTCAGATAATCGTTTATCTGGGCTACCTGGCTGGCAAAATAGGAACCGGCTTCGTAATTGATGGGTTTGCCGTCCCAGCTGCCGAAGCTGAGTTTGGAGCTGGATGATCCGAGGCCGCCCATTGAGGGAATAAAGACGAAGGCGATAACGGTGATAATAAGAATTACTATTGTACCGGCATAGACAAAGGGGTTTTTAATTCCGCGTTTCGGCTTATTTTTCTGATCAGCCTTGTTCGAAGCTCCGGTATCTGGGGTATTGCGTAACGATGCCATAGTCTTCCTTTTAGGATAAAACAAAGAATTGTATCGCTGGCTACGGTACCACGATAGGCCTGGAGTGTCAACGTCGAGGTTTGGGAGACAGGGCTGAAAGAGCGATCATAACCTTGAAACTCGATGGCCTGGGCAGTACATTATTTCCATGAGCATTGTCACAAGAACCGGCGATCAGGGAGAGACCGGACTTTGGTCCGAGGAACGGGTAGGCAAGGACGATCTTCGGGTTGAAGCCTACGGGACTATCGATGAGTTCTCCTCCAGTCTTGGAGTTGCCCGGCATCTATGCCTGCAGGATGAGGTGCTCTACGCCGTCGAGGATCTCCAGCGCCTCTGCTTCCGCATCGCCGGCGAACTCGCTTCCAGGGCCGTGCCCTTCGATAGGCCGATAAAGCCTTCGGATGAGGAGGCGATATCGGCCAAGATACAAGCCCTGGAGGAGCGCATCCTGCTTACCGGCTTCGTGCTTCCCGGAATGACCCAGGGCTCCGCCTCCCTGGATGTGGCCAGAACAGTCCTGCGCCGGGCAGAGCGGCGAATTGTGGCGCTTTCCCGAAAGGAACCCGTTTCCTCCGATCTTATGCGCCTGGTGAACAGGCTTTCCGATTATATCTTTATGCTGGCCCGGGCCGAAGAAAAAGCGGCCGGAGCCATTCGTTTTTCTTGATATTCCGCTTCGGGGGTGATGAATGAAGCTATATTCCCGTCGTCAGCTCGCTGGAGCGATAGCAGCCATATCCCTTCTGGCCGCTGCCGCAGCCTTCGGCCTGGGCTACCTGGCCTTCAGTCCTGACTCGGGCCAGGCTCCAGCCGCCGAAAACCAGGGAAGCGTCCAGCCTGCCGGGGCTGTGAATAAATCGCTGTTCATGCCCGCCGACGGGCAGGCCCAGGGTTCGCTGACAGAAGAATCGGTCGAGGGGCAGGGTTTTCAGTTCAGACTGCCCGCCGCATCGGGGCAGAGTTACAGTCTCGACGAGCGGGAGAGTATCAGCGTCTACGAACGCTTTAACGAATCGGTGGTCAATATCACTACCGAGGTTGTCAATATCAACTGGTTCCTCGAGCCTGTGCCCGAGAGCGGCGGTTCCGGCTCAGGTTCGATCATCGATTCCAGAGGCTACGTGCTTACCAATTACCATGTCATAGAGGGTGCGTACAAGCTCTTCGTCAACCTCGCCGACGGCAGCCAATGCGAAGCCGCTGTTGTGGGCACCGATCCGCAGAACGACCTTGCGGTGATCAAATTCGAGCCCAAACCAGGACTTGAACTCAAGCCCATAAGCCTCGGCTCCTCTAAGGGGCTCAAGGTTGGCCAGAAGGTGTTGGCAATCGGGAACCCTTTCGGTCTGGAACGGACCCTCACGCAGGGCATAATCTCCGGGCTGGGGCGGCCGATCCAGAAAGACAGCAGGACTGTGCTCCAGAACATGATCCAAACCGATGCGTCCATAAACCCGGGCAATTCCGGAGGCCCATTATTCAACTCAGCGGGTCAGATGATCGGTATCAATACCATGATCTACTCCACTTCGGGGGGCTCGGTGGGCATAGGCTTCGCGATTCCCGTGGACACGGCGGTGCGCATCGTTCCGGAGCTTATCAGGGAGGGAAGGGTGCGCCGGGGCTGGATCGATATGGAAGCCATACAGCTTTTCCCCGCCCTGTTCAATTATTTAGCCCAGAGCGGCCAGGCCTCGCCTGTGGATAAGGGACTTCTCATTTCGGTGCTTCGCGAAGGCAGCAACGCCGCTAACGCTGGATTGAAGGGAGGCTCCCAGGCTGTGCGGTACGGGCAGTCCACCTTCAGGGTTGGCGGGGATATAATCGTCAGCGTGGACGGGCAGTCGGTGGGGAGCATCGCTGACCTCTACACAGCCCTGGAGGACAACAAGCCCGGGGAAGTCGTCGAGGTTGAGGTCTTCCGCGGGATAAGAAAACTTAAGGTTCCGGTGCAGCTCTCTGAACAGAGTCAGGGACGCTGAGGGCGCAGAGACCGCTGGTGACGCGGAGTTCGAGGCTGTCTGACCTCGATGGAAGGCACAAAAGGCAAGCATGA
>JAVEYV010000167.1:0-5378 GCA_034003305.1 Spirochaetia bacterium
GTTGAATGGTGCGATACGCCTCGCCATTCTCGTAGTTGAAACCGAAACGGGTCCACTGCGGACTGATCCCTGTATCCATATTCACTCGGATCGCCACTTGCGCCTGTATGTCCATCTCCTTGGCCATTTTTTCGATCAGATACATCTCGTCAAGATGGTCGATATGGATCAGCGCACCTTCCTCGATGGCGGTTCGCAGGGAGTCAGCGGTCTTTCCGGGGCCGTTGAAGATGATGCTCTTACCCTCGATTCCCCGCTTTCTGGCCATCTGATACTCCATTTTGGAGACCACCTCTGCGCGGGATCCCTCCTGGTGAAAGATGTTGCAAACTGCCGCCAGATAGTTGGTTTTGTAGCTCCATGCCATTTCTACTTTGGGATAATGCATCTGCATCACATCCAGAAGCCGGCGGTAACGCTTGCGCATCTGAGTTTCACTGAGCACGATCAGGGGAGAGCCGAAATTTTTCACCAGGTCATTTATGAGGACGCCTTCGATCCTATCTTGATGGCGTACCACACTCTTAGCGCCGTATTTGTTCATGTTGCCCGCGCTGTTGCGCTCGATATTGGGGGCTATATATGTCTTTTTCATTTAGTTACCTTCTTATCAATTCACTTCTGGCGGATACTTCGCCCATCACTGAGATGTCGGCAATGATGTCCTCTGCATGACGGATAAACAGAGTGCCGGATTTACTTGGTGGCAGGGGTGATACTTCTTGTCCCAGGGCTTTCAACACCACAGCGGCAGGTTGATTTTGCCCCGAACCTTCGGCCAGTCTGACCCAGGCTGGGAAACGGGGATTGATCTCGATCAAGTAATAATTTCCGTCAAAACCGCGCATCACTTCCAATTCGCAGGGCCCACGCCATTTGAGCAGAGAGATTACTTTGGTGGCAAATTCGTCCAGTTCAGGATTGGCTACCACCACACCACCAAAGCCCTTGCCCTTGTCCGTGATCACCAGTTTCTTTTGCGGCACCATACCCAGGATGCCACCCTCGCCGTCACCCACGATCACGATGTTGTATTCATCGCCGGGCACCAGTTTCTGCAGGATGATGGGCAGTCCCCAACGGCCTTCGATCTCGTAAAAGTACTTCAGCCCTTCCTCCGCATTATTGGCCTTGAAGGCTTCGTAGTAGCGCCCTTTGATCATCATGGGGAATTGATCTTTCGCAGAGATTACCTGGCTTGCTTCGCTGATCAGAGTGGTATCCGGAACGTTTATCCCCTTGGGAGGGAAGAAGGTAGCCAGACGTGTCTTGTCGCGCAGCAAGAAGCATTCTTCAGTGGGTAGATAACTCTTCACCCCCATTTTTTTCAGTTCGTCCTGCAAGCGGATGTAGAGGATCACTTCTGCATCCAGAGTGGGGATCACGACGTCGATTTTGCTGCGGCCAAGAATGTATTCCAAGCGCGCCAGAAAGGCTTCTGCTCCTGCGGAAGGATAGGGCATTTGATACACTTCGTCCACCAGGTCATCCAGGTAAATACCGGATTCCATGGAGTCATATACCAGGCCGATAATCCTGCCCTTGAAGCCGGCAGCACGAATGCTACGAATTACCGGAACGCCTGGCTGAGGATTATCCCCCGTCTTCAACCCAGTGACGGCGATGGTGATATCAAGTGCGGACAGATCAGGTTTGGATGGAGCTGTAACCACTAGAAATCCACCAATCCCAAAGCTTCCAGCATCAGCATATAGTGTTCATAGTCGCTGGCAAAGCTATCTTCGTTCACCTCGTATTCTGCCATTATCTGTTCCCGGATCTCATCTTTGTTCTTCCCGGCAGCCAGCAGCTTCATGATGTAGATGCCGGTTTCGTTGCTCGTGTAGCTATACCCCGAATTGGGATCAAACACGAAGCCATTGTCATTCATGGCCAGATTGGCCAGTTTGCTGAAGTCCATTCTATCCTCCCGGATGGGATAACAATCCTGCGAAAATTGCTGATGCGTACCTTTGCAATTATTATGCCAAAGGCGTCAAAAGCCTATGTATAATGTAGTGCATTTCTACATGATAGACAAGCTAACTGTTATATCGAAAGATTCTAATCAAGATATGCAGAAGATGCCTGGTGTTTACTCTGTTTTGGCTCCCTAGGCCGGTGTAGAAATAGCACTGATGTGGCTGGAGTCCCGAGTGAAGGGAGCTTGAAGCCGCCTGAATGCTGCATGTAAATGCAATTTGCCTATGTCTCGATGATTGTTATATTATAGTCATATAACAAAATAGGAGGATAGAGTGAAAAAACTCCTTGTTTTTTGTATCTTGCTCCATCTGGGCTTTGCCTTTGCATTGCAGGAGGCTTGGCCGCATGATCTTATCGACCATCGAACTCATGAGAGTGAGGGCGGCAAGAGTGGTCTTGAAGTGCCGCAATTCAGCTTTGTGCACGGTCCCGATACCTTGAAAACCACCTACTACGATTACATGATCGGAGGATACAACAATCAACCACTGCAGCGAGTGCCGAATATGTTCGGTGGAGGCTATTTCTGTGCCTTCCATGCGCGTACCGAGCGAATGGAACCCCGCAGAGTATATTGGGCCCGGATCGATAACTCCGGCATGCTTACCAGTGTAGATACTATTTCCCACAGCAATATCAATGAAGGTCATCCTGCCCTGGCGCTGGATCACGATAGCGGTAAACCCCTGTATGTGTGGCATGCGAATGTAGATGAAGATCCTTCCCTGGAGGTCATGTTTGCCTACGACCGCATTCTGGACGGTAGCCCAGGCGACATCATCACTCCGGTGATCATTATCGACAATCCCATCACTATTGGCAGCACTTCCGACAACGAGTTTGTCTGGCCGGAAATCACCATTGGTCTCTCCCCGAATCCTGAAATGCGCAGAGTCTATGTAATGACGAAGAACTCCACTGATCATTATATGCCCTGCGAAAACGCGATGCTGGCTTATGCTGATTTCAACACTGACATGCTGCTCTCTGGGAGTGATCTGGCCTGGAATTATAGTACTGTCCCTCTGCTAAACGATTGGAATATCGATCCAGTAAACAATCGCCGCCCCAACTACACTTTAAAGTGCGATCCCAGCGGCAAGGTGTATCTGATCGGGTATCATAGTCGCTACTTACAGGATCAAAACATCTATGATGAAAACTCTTTGGATATTTTCGTCTGTGACAATTACGGCGAGGGCACCTGGGTATATCATAGTTACCCATCGGTGATACCCTCATGGAATCCCATTCTGGAGTCCTTTTATCCGGACGGATACTATCAAGACGACGAGGGTAATGCTTATGATGAGCTCTTCTGGGTGCCGAGCAGTTCAAACCATTTTAACGCCGTCTTTGACAATGCAGGCCGACTGCAGGCGATCGGGAGCTGGATCTTAAATACTCCTTCCGGAGCGTTTTTTCCTGATTTCTTTACGATCAAGTCATATCGCTTCGATCCCGCAGATAACACCATGGTCATCAAAGATGTTTATCCACGGGGTAATACCCAGAATGTTGCCTATCCGCATTTTACTCCCTGGGATACGGAATACCCCTGGGGGGAGACGGATTCCTGGACCTTCGTCGATGGTGTCCCTCATCCCCAAGTTCAGACCATCTTCCCCTTTCCCCATTGGGACACTACCGCTGCCAATGATGCGATGATATTCCATTACAACATGAAAAGATACACCGAAGTGAATCAGGAAAACATGATGGTAGCGCTGTGGCAGGATAGTAAACGTGCCAGAGACGCGCATAACGCGCCTGATCAACATCCCGAAGATCTACCCTATCTAAACAGCCCGGAAACCGTGATCATCTGTTCTGCAGATGGCGGCGCATCCTGGAGCGATCCCCTGTATTTGAATGATATCGACACTCCGTTGCTGTCCGGGATCAGGATGATGTATGTGTATCCCGCTGACCAAGTGGTGTATACCGGGATGCAGGGCACCAGAAAGGTCGGCCGTCTGGGCTTGCTCTTCGTCGATGACGGGGAGTGGGGTTCAGAATATGTCTTCAATCCTCATGTATGGCCGGATAGCAGTATGGTGATGTTCGCTGAAATAGAATTGGTCTTCCCCGAACCGACCGCGATTGACGATCCCCATATCTCCACCCCATCTATTCCCATGCTCCAAAACGCATATCCCAATCCTTTCAAAGATGCGCTTACGATCAGTGTAGCTCTCAAGGACAGCGAGGAAGAATACTCTCTGAGCATCTATAACCTTCGGGGACAAAAGGTCTATAGCCATACAGACCGCGCTAAAGGGGAGTTTGAACTGCAATGGACCGGATTGGATAGCGCTGGGAAACGGGTTCCTGCCGGGATCTATCTGTTGAAACTGGACAGCGGAGCTAAAAGCCAAAGCAGGAAGATTATCAGGTTCTAAGGTCTTTGACAATCCGGTCAGAGCCGGAGAGTACTGATACATTTACCTCGCGGGTCATTCGGTGCCCTGCTCCGGATCTGGTGCTTACTCCAGGTAGTTCGTGGGGCAGATCGATCCCTGGGCGCATTTGGGATGAGAGTAGAGCTTATTCGGGACTTGCCTTTACTGCCAGATAATGGTATTTATCGTTGTATAGTCCCAGGCACCTGTCCAGAACATACCAGATTACGTAAGGAAGCTTGGCTGTTAGTTCGTAGAACCTCAGCACAGTCATCAGTTTGTGGGTAAAAAGTCTGGTCTCTATGGCGCGAAAGCCACTCTCAGCTAATAGTTTCGTCATGCTGAGCGTGTCGAAGCTGTGCAAATGGGCGTTTTGAGGAGTTAGCTGGTTGCAATGGATACAAAGTGAAGATCTGATTACTTCCTTATATGGCACAGTGATAATGAGCTTGCCTCCGGGCTTGAGCCGGAGTTTGAGACTGGCCAAAGCCAGAGCAGGTTCTGGAATGTGTTCCAACACCTCCAGG
Organism: Spirochaetia bacterium; assembly: GCA_034003305.1. Taxonomy (GTDB): domain Bacteria; phylum Spirochaetota; class Spirochaetia; order Treponematales; family Rectinemataceae; genus UBA2256. Next base: position 4,916 of record JAVEYV010000167.1, read on the forward strand.
GCAACGATCAGATCGTAAAGCCGGTCACCTGGTGGAATCTGGCAGGCATCTCCCAAGACAGTGTCTATCCTGGGATCCAATTCCTTAATACGCTTCAAATTGTGCTCGCTCAAATCCAGAGCCGTTACTTTGGCACCTTTGGCCGAAGCAGCAAGACTAAACCAACCTCTGCCGCTGCCCACATCCATAATCTCCATCGACGGCTTGATATCACAGTAATCTATGATAAACCTATTACGACGCAACTCACCTGGGCTGAGTTGTCCAGCATCGAAGTAATCAAAGACGAGGGCATCCTGGCGATAGTGCTCTTGGTAATTCATAAATTCCTGATTCATAAGTTTTCTGGATAGACTTATCTGTCAAGACTCTTGTTTCCTGGCCTTCCCCGATTTTTCGCTCCAGTCTTATTTTTAATTGCCAATGATCACGTCTTGCTTCGATGCTATACCTTTGTTTATAC
>JAVEYV010000168.1:0-5338 GCA_034003305.1 Spirochaetia bacterium
GCGCAGCTCTTTCCGTCGCGACTCCAGATCGAACAGCGAAAGTACCCGTCTGACGAGGCTTTCGTCATCGATATCAGGGCAGGTGAAAAGAAAAAAATTTTTCTCCAGGCCTAGGTTTCGTATCGCCGACATCAGGCTTTCAGTTTCGATTCGCCCGTGGATATAGGTGTTCTGGGCGAGCTTGCGAAATCCGTATGACTTGAGAAGGGCGCGCAATGATGCGCGCTCCTCCTGTTCGGGCGTAGAAAACGAAAAGACCGCCAGGAGGAAACCCTCAGGTCGCTGATCCGCGCGCACCTGGGAGACTCCCCTGGCAAAGGTCGCGGGCGCCAGTACATAGCGGGTGTGCCTTGTTCCATCCACCTGGGGGAGTACCGAGCCTTCGCGCTTGGCCCTGGAAAGAGCGGTGCGTATCGTCCCGTCCTCGATCCCTGCAAAACGTGCGAAATCCCGAATTCCTTCCAGCGAAGGCCAGGGCAGGTCTTCGCCCGAAAAAAGCCCGGCGCGGAACACCAGCGGCGTATGGACCGCCGCCTTCGCGGTGAGCGGAAAGGCGGTCATGAAAGCCGGGCTTTTTACCATTGAATAAGTCTTACCTTCGTTTAAGCAAAAAATAAAGGGTCGTCGTGACGATCCAGATTCCCGCCATGATCGCGATATTAAGCCATGCCGCGGGCTTGTCGTGAAAAAACGCGATTGTTTTAAAGCGCGGGATTATGTCGGCTCGCAGTCCTGTGCGCAGGGCGGGAATCGCGGCCTGGACAAAGGACATTAGAAACCACCCGATGGTCAGGTTGACGATGAAGCTTCCGAGATTGAAATTGAGTTTAGGCATAAGGCACTCCTGCTGTTACATAAAAAAACAATGTATCGAATATATGTAACAAACCGGAATTTTGTCAAGCTCTTGGAAGTGCACAAAGAGAAAGATAGCCTCAACCTTCTTTCTCGCCTTTATCGGGGATCCCCATCGATGTATGGCTTTTCGGGCAATATGCGAAAGCGGCGCCGTCATGGAGCGCTCTCAGCTCACAAAAAGTCTTTTTTTAACGGGAAGTAGATCACCGTCTCGAGCTTTTCAGGTGGAGTATCCTCGGGAGAATTGAGGTATTCCTCGAACATGAATGTTTCAGTCTGGACGCCTTTTTCCTTGATAAAGGCCGTCAAGGCGTTATAGGTTCCCTCGAGGGTAGTGTAAGGCCCTGTATGTTTAGCTGTCGCGAATAAGCCTCCGCGCAACATGCTTCCCGCGATCCTTCCTTCGCCGGCGTCGGGCTTTACCAAGGGGAAGCCGACTTCCACGTCTAGGTCGTTCATGTCCATGTTGTAGTAGACGATGAAGGGCGATCCGGCGAAGGGAATCCTGTTTTTACCCATGTACGCGGCTATCTCTCCGTACATCTCGCCCATCGTATTTGGCAACTCCGACACCGGCGTCCGGTAGCGGATGGACAGGGTTGGTGTTTCCTTCCTTTCGATGATTTGCATTTATACCTCCGTGCTTCGAATGATGTCCTTATGATTGCATGAGGTATATGACAGCAGTATGTCGGGGATGAATTCGATTATTCGTAAATTCGTGAAATTTGTCCGGCCATGGACCTGATTGTGTCTCGTACATGGGGCGGTTCGAGGACCTCGACAAAGGCGCCGTAGCTGAGGATGTAGCCGTACATCCATCCATCCTCAGGCATGCGCGTTTTTGCGATGAACCCGCCGTCCTCGGTTCGTTCCAGATTTTCTTTGTTGTAGAACTCCTCCGCCAAGCCGGACATGGTTTTCGAAAATTTCAAAGTCAATTCGATGATGTTTTCACTCTTTTCCTGGGAATTATCCCGAGAAAACTCTTCAAAGCCTCGACTCCGTCGCCGGAACCCTTCGTTAAGAATATGCGGGTTCCGAATCCGCGATATCCGGAACAGTCGGTACCCTTCCCGGAGATGGCAGTAGGCATAGAGATACCAGGCGCGCCACTGGAATACGATCGTCATCGGTTCCACGATCCTCGAATCGCGCTCCAAACGATTGTTGGTATAGTCCATTTTTAAAAGCCGTCCAGAGTTCACCGCTGCTTGGACAGTCTTGAATGTCTTTCGCTGATCCGGTCCTCCGCCGAGCATGCTGAAATCGATGTGAAGCTTTTCCTCCCGGTCCTTGTAATCCCTGTTCACTGACGTTGGCACGAGACCGCGCATCTTCTCGAGGGTATCGTCGATCCGTCTGTCTTCCAGGGAGTCGCCGATACCGCGCAGGGCTGTGACGATAAAGAAGAGGTCGTCCAGGGTTACGAGGCGCCGATCCATTTTATAGTTTTCCATGATACCATAACCGCCCGACGGACCCTGAACGCTGATCAACGGTATGCCCGCGAGATTTATGGTTTCCATGTCCCGCTGAATAGTCCTGATCGACACGCCGAAACGCTCGGCTAATTTACCGGCATTTACCAGGTCGCGATTGAGGAGGTAGACGACGATGGATAACAGACGATCGATTTTCATACTGCTTACATAAAAATATGGTTTGTCCGGCATTTCCTTGTCAAGGCAAACCTTCATCCTAAATTTCTACTGACCGCCGGCTTGAATGGTGGTACATTAAATAAATATGATATAAGAGTATTGCATTAAGGAGAACTCATATGATCGAAGTTGGCGCTAAAGCCCCGGATTTTTCGTTGACGGACGCAGACGGCAAGGCCTGGACCCTGAAGGATTTCGCCGGCAGCAGCCTGGTGCTCTATTTCTACCCGCGGGACGATACCCCAGGCTGTACAGTCGAAGCCTGTGAGTTTCGCGACCGGGGGCCTGAGTTCGCGGCCAAGGGCGTAAAGGTAGTGGGGATAAGCCCTGACTCCGGCGCCTCCCACGACAAGTTCCGCCGCAAGCACTCCCTTTCGTTCCTGCTGCTGTCCGATCCGGAAATGAAAACGCTGCAAGCCTACGGGGCTTATGGCGAAAAGAATATGTACGGAAAGAAAGTGATGGGCGTGATCCGCTCAACCTTTGTGATCGACGGTTCGGGTACGGTAGCCAAGGTATTTCCCAAGGTCACGCCTGCAGGGCATGCCGACAAGGTGCTGGAAAGCCTTTAGCCAGTAGGTAATGGCGGATTCTGCTAAAAGCTCACCCCGAGGATGAACTGGAGGCTTAGCCAAAGGTCTAAGCGCTCAGTTTGACCCTAAGCCCTGCTTTACGTATGTTAGAGCAGGCACAACCATGCTCAAAATACTAAAATACTATAAACCGTACCTGGGGAACATTCTTCTTGTTTTCGTCCTCCTCTTTATACAGGCCAACGCCGAACTGGCTTTGCCCGATTACATGTCCAAGATAGTGGACATAGGCATCATGAAGGGCGGGGAAGGGCAAGGGCAGACGGCCTATATTCTCAAGATGGGCGGAATCATGCTCGCCCTCACCCTGCTCGCGGTGGTTGCCACTGTCGCGGTGGGCTACTTCGGCTCGCGAACCGCGGCCGGGGTGGCTAGAGATCTGAGAAGGGCGGTTTTCTCCAGGGTTCAGGATTTTTCATCCGCAGAAATGGACAAGTTTTCCACCGCATCTCTTATAACCCGTTCCACCAACGACATCACCCAGATCCAGATGGTCAGCAACATGGCCATGCGAATGCTGTTCTTCGCTCCCATCATAGGCATTGGGGGAGTAATCAGGGCGACATCCAAGGCGTCTTCCATGTGGTGGATCATCGCCCTCGCGGTGGGAATCCTCCTGGCGATCGTGCTCGCGGCCTTCTCCATAGCCCTGCCCAAGTTCAAGAAAGTTCAGGCGCTGGTGGACAAGCTCAACCTGGTGCTCCGGGAAAACCTTACCGGCATGATGGTAATCCGGGCCTTTGCCACTGAAAAAAAGGAAGAGGAGCGTTTCGGCAGCGTCAATTCCGAACTCACCGGAACCATGCTTTTTGTTTCCAGAATCATGGCGCTCATGATGCCCCTCATAACCCTCATCATGAACGGAATTTCCATTCTCATAGTCTGGGTAGGGGCTAAAGAAATCGCCCAGGCCCAGATACAGATCGGCGACATGATGGCCTTCATGCAGTATTCGATGCAGATTTTCTTTTCCTTTATGATGATGTCCATGATGTTCATCATCATTCCCCGGGCCTCCATTTCCGCGGATAGAATCCATCAGGTGCTGGCCACCGAGACCAGTGTCGTCGACCCTTCCGAGCCTGCGGATTTTCCCGAAAAGGTCCACGGCGTTGTGCGCTTTGACAATGTGAGTTTCCGCTATCCCGGTTCGAACGAAGATGTCCTGCATACGATAGATTTTACCGCGCTGCCGGGCCAGGTAACGGCGATATTGGGAACCACCGGTGCGGGCAAGACTACGCTGGTAAGCCTTGTGCCGAGATTCTACGATGTTACTTCAGGCTCTGTCAGTATAGACGGGGTGGATGTCAGATCGGTGAACCAGAAGACGTTGCGCGATTATATCGGTTTTGTGCCTCAAAAAGCCTCGCTTTTCTCGGGTACCGTGGAGAGCAACCTGCGCTATGCGAGAGAGGGTGCGACGCAGGAGGACATGGAATCTGCCCTTAAGATCGCCCAGGCCAAGGATTTCGTCCAATCCCTGGCCGAAGGTATTTCCGCCCCGGTCTCCCAGGGCGGAACGAATCTTTCGGGCGGTCAACGCCAGCGCCTTACGATTGCCCGGGCGCTCATGAAAAAGGGCCCTGTCTTTATTTTTGACGACAGTTTTTCGGCTCTGGATTTTACCACCGATAAAAAACTCAGGACTGCCCTGACGGAAAAACTCACCGCGAGCACGGTCATTATGGTAACCCAGAGGGTGGCAGCCATCAAGGGAGCGGATCAAATCATTGTGCTGGACGAAGGAAAAATGATAGGGAAGGGCCGCCATGCCGAATTGATGGAGACCTGCGAGGTGTACAGGGATATAGCCCTATCCCAGCTTAGCAGGGAGGAACTGGCATGAGCGCCGCCGAAAAAAAGCCCGCAGCTCCTGCCGCGCCCTTTCAAAGCCAGAAAAAAGCGAGCTCTTCCATGACCAAGCCTTTGCGCCCGGGAGCCGCCTTAGGCCGCGGCGGACCGCAGGCAATGCTCAAGGGAGAAAAGCCCAAGGATTTCAAGGGGACGATGAAAAAACTCCTGGGATATATGGGAGTCTACAAATACCAGGCGGGCATCGTGCTCGTGCTCGCCGCCTTATCGACGGTGTTCTCCATTTTCGGGCCTAAGATTCTCGGAAGAGCGACGACAACCCTGGTGGAGGGAGTGGTATCGAGCATGAGGGGCGGGCCCGGAATAGATTTTGACGCTCTGGCCGCAATCCTCGGCACTGTCCTGGGC